>SCVQ01000211.1 GCA_004296865.1 Nitrospirota bacterium | reverse complement strand
CCTACCGATGTGGTTGACAGAAGCCTGCTTCTTTGCCCCCCTCATCTAGAAATATGTTCCCAAACTCAGGCTTCAAAGTTGCAAGCGACTCAACCGTGCTAGTGGCTAATGGAAGATTGTGGGGACGAGAGTCAGAAATGCATAGAGGGGGATTTGCAGGACCCACTGGCGGAAAGTTCCAGCACGAGACGCTCATGGCGGTGACTCGGAAAATCGGCCATGCTTTCCGACGATACGTTTTCTGTGTGGCGGACATGGAGCAACGTCCATGAAGATGCTCCTGCTCGTCTTTCGCCAGTCGCTTGAGCAAGACCTTTTGTTGTTGCTGAAAGAGCTTGATGTCAAAGCCTTCACCGAAGCGCCCAAGGTCTTCGGCATGGGTGAGGCGGGAACTGCTTATCAGTCACTCGGCTGGCCAGGCTCCAACTCCATGATCCTTGCGGCCATGGAGGAAGAGCAGGCCGAACGGGTCGTGCAGAGGTTGAAATTGTTTCGGGAGCATCTGGCTCAACAGCAACATGGGGCCAAGATTCCCATGAGGCTCTTCGCTATTCCGTGCGAACATCTTGTCTAAAGGCAACCCCACCCCGAGTTTTTCCTGACATGCAATAATGCTTGATAATGTCATTTGTATGGACTACAAATTCTTTGGTCCGGTGAACAAGTATGTGTCCGAGCGGTTCGCAGGTGATCGGGAGCGTTGAATGGTTCGTGCGTCGCTGAAAAATCCCTATGCCGTCGTCGCGATCAGCTTGATCGTCATCATCCTCGGCGTGGTCTCTTACCAGAAGATGGTGGTAGACATCTTCCCGGAGATCAACCTGCCCGTCGTGGCTGTGGTTACCTTCTACAAAGGCATGGGGCCGTCCGAAGTCGAAGGGGCCATCACTCTGCGTCTGGAACAGCTCTACTTACAGGCGTCCTACATCGAACACATCGAATCCCGCTCCTTGCCCGGCGTCAGCCTCGTCAAGATTTATTTTCAGCCGTCCTATGACGTAAACTCCGCGGTGGCGGAGATCACCAGCCTGACCTACTCCACCCTCCGCTACCTGCCACAGGGAGTCTTTCCCCCGATCATCATCAAGTTCGGCGCCACCAGTCTTCCTATCGCAGACCTGACCGTCAGCAGCGAGACGATGACCGAGAAAGAAGTGCGAGACCTGGCCTACTTCACGGTGAGGCCCCAATTCGGAGGGGTCCCCGGCATCTCGCTGCCCCCGACCTTCGGCGGCGAGGTCCGCCAGATCACGGTCTTTCTGAACCGGGAACAGATGCTGGCCCGTGGTATCTCGGCCGGCGACATCGTGAGTGCGGTGAATAGCCAGAGCGTCCTGCTCCCAGCCGGCGACGTCAAGATCGGTGACTTCGACTACAATGTCTACACCAACAGCATGATCCGGGTCGTAGACAACATGAACCAGATCCCGATCAAGATCGTCAACGGGACGCCGGTTACGCTCAAGGAAGTCGGCAAGGCGGTCGATTCAGCCATGATCCAGACGAATGTAGTGCGCATCGACGGCCACCGGTCGGTCTATATCCCGGTGATGAAGCAGGCCGGCGCCAACACGTTGGAGGTCATCGACGGGGTCAAAGCGGCGATTCCGAAGCTGATCGGGCTGCCGGCCGGGCTGGATGTCAAGCTGGTGTTCGACCAGTCGCTCTACATCCGCCAGTCCATCCAGACGCTGGAGCACGAAGGGCTCATGGGAGGCGGCCTCGCCTGCTTGATGGTCTTGCTGTTCCTGGGTAGCCTCCGCTACACGGTCATCATCGCGCTGGCGATCCCCCTCTCGGTCACGGCCGCCTTCATCGGGCTCTATTTCACCGGCCACACGATCAACATCATGACGTTGGGCGGTCTGGCCCTGGCAGTCGGCCGGCTGGTGGACGACGCCATCGTAGTCGTGGAAAACACCCACCGGCATTTGGATATGGGCAAATCGTCCTTGCAAGCGGCTGGCGATGCGACCAGTGAAGTGGCGCTTCCGATGCTCGTAATCACGATCACCGTCTTCCTCGTCTTCCTGCCCATCGCCTTTTTTACTGGCATCATCAAGTTTCTCTTTGTGCCCCTGGCGCTCTCGGTCGGCTACGCAATGATGGCCTCCTATGTCGGCGCCCTCAGCGTGGCTCCGGTCTGCCTCGCCTTTCTGCTCCGTGGCAAACATGGCGCGCCGGAGGGCCACGAAGCCGGGAAGGCCTCGGGATTGACGGCGCTCTGGAACAAGCTGAACCTCTTCGATCCATTCGTCCAACGTTATGTTCAAGTCCTGCGCTGGTGCCTGCATCACAAAGCTATCGTGATCGTGACGGTCGCGGCCATCTTTGTCGGGTCAGTCATGATGGCGCCGCGCCTGGCCACCGAGTTTTTCCCCAAGGTGGACGCGGGTCAGTTCATCCTGAACGTGTCGGCACCGGAGGGGATGAGGGTGGAGAAGACCGAGGCGATCGTGGCGCGGATCGAAGATCTCATCCGCCAAGTGGTCCCTCCGGGTGATCTGAACCAGATCGTCGCCAATATCGGCGTTCCGCAGGGCTGGATGGTGCTCTATACACCGGTAGTGGGTCCTCATCAGGCGTTTATTCTGGTCAGCCTCAAGCAAGACCATAAAGTGCAGACTGATGACGTGGTGGACCAGCTCCGCGAGCGACTCAAGCAGCAATTACCAGGGCTCAAGTTTGCTTTTCAAACCGGTGGAATCGTGAGCGACGTGCTGAATTTCGGCCTTCCGGCCCCGATCGACATCAAGGTCAGCGGGCCTCATCTGCATGAGGTGGCCGACGTGGCGGCCCGCATCAAGGAACTGGCGGCCAGAATCCCGGGAACGGTGGACGCGCAGGTCCGCCAGGGCATGTCCTATCCGGAGCTCCACATGACCGTGGACCGAGCCAAATCCGCTTACCTGGGCCTCAACGCGCAAAACGTCGTTACGGATGTGATCACCGGCTTGAGCTCCAATATCCAGCTTAACCCAGGCTACTGGATCGACTCCAAGACCAACAACGCCTACTTCGTCGTGACCCAGTATCCGGAACAAGCGCTGGTTCAGTTCGAGGATTTTCTCAACATCCCGCTCGTCGGCGCGAAGGTGGAGGAAGTAGCGACCGCCAGTGCCTCTACGGCCCATGGCAGCTCCCTGGCCCTGCAACAGACCCCTTTCCCTGAACGTCCCACTCTTCCCCACGTCGATGGCGCAGCCCGCGCGCCGGTCGTGCTGCGCGATCTCATCGAAGTGACTAGGAAAAACGGGCCAGAGACGGTGGACCATTACAACCTCCAGCGGACCATGGACGTCTTGGTGGATGTGCCGGGGAACGATCTCGGCCGTGTGGCCGGTAAGCTCGAGGAGGCACTCGCCAAGCTGGATCTGCCCAAGGATGTCGTGGTCGCCTTCAAGGGCGAAGTGGACAGTATGCGTCAGGCGCTGATCGGCTTCGGCGGAGGGCTTCCCCTGGCGATCGTTCTCATCTACCTCGTGATGGTCGGCCTGTTCCGCTCGTATCTGGACCCCTTCGTGATCATGTTTGCGGTCCCGCTGGGACTCATCGGCGTGATCTGGATGCTGCTCCTGACCAATACCTCGCTCAACGTGGAATCTCTCATCGGCACCCTGATGATGATCGGCATCGTGGTATCCAACAGCGTCTTGCTCGTAGACTTTGCCAATCAGCGGATGCGGGAAGGCGCCCCGTTGGAGGAAGCCGTGGTGGATGCGGGCCGTCTCAGGATCCGCCCCATTTTGATGACCTCGCTGGCCACCATCATCGGCTTGGCGCCGATGGCGTTGGGGATCGGTGAAGGCAGCGAGGCGAATATGCCGCTGGCGCGGGCGGTCATCGGCGGACTCTCCGTGTCCACCGTGATGACCCTGCTGTTCATCCCAGTCCTGCATGTGCTCGCCCGACGCGGCTCGACGGTCGAGGCGGTCGCCACGCCCAAGGGAAGTTAAACGGACCGTACGATGCGAACTTTTGCACCGACAGAAGGAGGTCAGGCTTGACAGAGCAGGACCATGACGTGCCGGATGATGTCCGTGAAGCCGATGACGGGCCTCGCCCGAGCCGGCTGAGGATTGTCC
>SCVQ01000210.1 GCA_004296865.1 Nitrospirota bacterium | reverse complement strand
GGAGGCCAAACGCCAGCAGCTTGCTGAGGCGGAAGAAGCCCGGAAGGAATTTCAGATCAAGCACCGCACCTTGCTCGTGACCGACAAGGCGCAGGCCGCCATGAAAGTGGCGGGGGGCATCGAAGAGAACATCTTGGATCTTGAAATCCAACTGGCGGGCCTGAAGGAATATGCGACGCCATCGCATCCCCTCATGAACCAGCTTGACGCGCAGGTCAAGGCACTGCGGAAACAGAGCCAGTGGCTCCAGCAGCAGCAACAAGGTAAGCTGGGGCTTGCAGACCTCGACCCCAAGGGCCTCGCCACCGGCTTTTTCTCTCCCATGCCGCAGATGCCGGGCCTCGCACTCGAATACATCCGGTTGGCCCGAGAGGTGAAGATCCACGAGGCCGTCGTCAGCATGCTGACCGGGCAATACGAGCAAGCGAGGATCGCTGAGGTCAAGGACACGCCGACGATCCAGGTGCTCGATCCTGCGATTCCCGCCGAGTTCAGGAGTCGGCCGCTGACGCTGCACAATATGCAGCTAGCAGCCGTGATCGCGCTCGTGCTGGGGATCTTTGCGGCCTTGGTCCGTGATTACCTGGCTCGGCTGAGTATTCTTGAAGCTGGGGGGGGTACTTCTTCGACTGTCTCCCCGACAGAAGCGTTGATGCCTTCGATTCTCTCCGGTTCCCATACGGTAGTCTGTGGAAATGGCACCACGGTTCCCTCTGGCTACTCGGAGCGTGAACCTGAGCCAGCACGTTTTGAGCGAGGGTGATCTCCAGCCTGATAGCGTCTCTAGTTTTCCCTGATTTCTTCACAGGCATCTTCGGAGTAACGTATTGGACGGCTCGGCGACGTGCCTATGCGTCTTGCGCGTTTGTGAAAGCCGGGAGGAGTACAACGTTTCGTGTGTCATGAGCGGCGCCGGTAGGGGGCTGGGGTGGCGGAACATCCGATCAAGATCGCGCGCATCATCGCCAGGCTGAACATCGGCGGGCCGGCCATCCACGCTGTTTTGCTGACCGAGGGGCTCGATGATGCCGCGATCCGGTCCTGCCTGATCACGGGGCGAGTATCCGACGGCGAGGCCGACATGCTGTACTTCGCGGAGCGTCACGGCGTTTTCCCCATCGTCCTGCCCAGGCTCGGTCGCGATATCTCGTGGTGGGACGATTTTGTCACCTTTTGGTGGCTCTACCGTTATTTCCGGCGTGAGCATCCCGGTATCGTGCATACGCACACGGCCAAAGCTGGTGTCCTGGGGAGGCTCGCCGGGTGGCTCGCCCGCGTCCCGGTCCTGGTGCACACTTTTCACGGACATGTCTTCCACGGGTATTTCGGCAGGCTCAAAACGGTCTGTTTTATCTGGACGGAGCGGCTGTTGGCGCGAGTGACGGACAGGATCGTCGTGATCTGTGAACGGCAGCTCGATGATCTGAGCCGGACCTACCGTATCGCTCCGCGGGAGAAGTTCACTGTCATCCCGCTTGGCTTCGACCTAGCACCATTTTTGGCCATCGAGCGGCAGAAAGACAATCCGGTTGAGGTCGAATCGAGCAATTCCGTGGTTGGAGTCATTGGGCGGATGGTGCCAGTCAAGAATCATGAGCTTGCCATTCGTATCTGCGAGATAATGACCCATGAGCCGCTCTGCGGGCGCGCGATCCGCCTCGTGCTCATTGGCGACGGGCTGGGGAGGGCCGTGCTCGAGCGGAGGGTGTCTGAGGCC
>SCVQ01000209.1 GCA_004296865.1 Nitrospirota bacterium | reverse complement strand
CACAGCATGACGGCGGCGACAAAGAGGCTGGCCGCGATCCCCACGACCACCTGCGCCGACTTGAACACATGATGCGCCCGCTTCTCTTCTGTGATCGCCGCCAGCGCATAGCTGGAATAGTAGGCGTAGAGCGTCGGCTGGTACTTGACCGGAAACTTGCGGATCAGCTGCAGCCGGTCATCGTCCGGGTTGCCCCGAACTCGCGCTTGGGCGTGACGCTGGAGCCCAAAGACGGCCAGGCGCTTAAACTCAATCGTGGATTCCACCAGGCGGGTCATGCCCGAGGCCATTTGCTTGTAGTCCTGGCAGCAGAGGAGCACATCCACGCCGTAATGCCGGTGCGTCTCCAGCCAGCGGAGCAGCTTCTTGTCCACCCGCTCCATGGCTCGAAAGACCGTCTGTGCTTCGTCGATCATGACGAGCGCGTGCGGCTCGACCGTCTCGTGCATCGTCAGCACGTCCAGCGGATCTTTCCAGACCGTAATCTGTGACTCCAGCTCGGTTTGAGCCATGCCTGTAAAGCGGGCCAGCCGATCCAGATAGATGCCGTCCACGTAAATGTAGATCCGGTGGCCCTTCTTGACCGCCGGCAGAAACGTATCCGCCACCGCGTAGTAGTTCTTGCCAGAGCCGGGCACGCCTTCGAACAGTTCAATCATCGGCGCCGATTTCCTCTTCGTGAATCCGCTCAAACAGCTTTTGTTGCTCCATACCCACTCGCCGTTCCAGCCAATTGCCCAGCAGCTCGAGAACCCGCTCGAAGGCATAGACCACCAACTCGATCCCGATCAGCGCCCCGCACCACAAGAGCAGATCCCCCCGGATCGTCGAGACATCGGTGACAGGCAGCATGGAATCCGCGAAGGCATAGACCGCTCCGAATAGGAGCCAGAGCACAAGACGGAGGACCCATCCCCCGTTCGTCATGATCCCCACCTCACAAATGGAATGGTCTGTAGCGTGAACCGGGTGACCATCGCTCCGGCGATAATCGCCAGGGCCTGACTCATGCCGGTGGCCCCCAGGACCCAGGCGTATTGATCCGGGATGACCGGGAGCGTGAGCCCCGCTGTCCCCAGACCGGCGATGGTGCTGTCGGCCACGCCCAGGAGTGAATCCCAGGCCCCCAGGTAGAGGTCCTGGAGTGAGAAAAAGAAATCCTGGAGCCAGCAGTAGATGAGATTGAGAATGCCCGCTGCCGCATCCATCAGCTACCTCCCGACAAAGATGATCCGGTACGCGGCCAGTGAGGCCACGGCGATCACCAGCGTCCGCAGGGCCGTGAAGAACCAGGCCCATTGGTTGAAGTCCACGTGTTGAGTCCCGAAGAAGGTGCTGGGCAAATCCACCACGGGCAAGGATGTCGGCCAGGTCAGGTTTTTGAGCAGATTGACCGCCCCAATGAGGCCGGAACTGTTCCAGATGGCTTGATGCTGAGCTAACACCGTCCCCATCGTGCGCGCCTCATGGCCCCCTGGAGCCGTGCACGACGTGGAGGCCGTCGTCTGCTTCGTCTCCGTCTTGGACCCATCCGGGTTGGTCGTGGTCGTGGTCGTGGTCGTGCTTTGTTCGGTCGTCGGATTCGTGGTGGTCGAGCCGGCCGGCGGCGGGACATTATCGGCAATCGTGATGTCCGAGGGCCCAACCTGCGAGGACGGCTTAACCGTACTCGGCATCTGCGCCGGGGACACCGGCACGACCTGCACATCGGACGCGGAATCAGGAGCCGGATTGTTCGCCCCCAGCGGACGGCTGTTCGACTCGATCGAATTGGTATCACCGAAGGGCAACCCGCCGATGTAGGTCGCGATCTGCGGTTGAGTCGCCGGAGTCGGAGCATCTTGATACGGTGCATTCGTCGTTGAAGTCGACGGCTGCGTCAGTACCCACCCGCCAGCAGGGACCCCTGTTTGCGGCGCATAACACGCCAACGTCCAGCCCGAAGGGGTGCCGGTCGGCACAGGCGCCCCACACGAAAACTGTGCCGCGACCCACCCACCCAAGCTGGCATAGCGCGTGCCGCCCGTCACGATCACCGTCTGGACCTCACGACCACTGACCGGCACATAGGTGGGAATCGTCCACGCGCCAGGGATCGCCGCCGCCGCCTGGATCGCACTCAACTTTGAAGTCGGGTAGTACGTCTGATACAGCGCGACCCCGGCCATCACGCCCAACGCCGCCCATCCGACCGGACCCGTCACAGCTCGGAGCGCGATCGACGCCGGAGACGAAGCCGCCGCTGCCGTACTGACCGCAGCCGCCACCGAGGCGCGAGACACCGCCTGATAGGCGATCCACTCGGCTTGGGCCACCACGCGGGAATAGGCTTGGGGTGAAATCAGCGCGACGGCATGCTTCGGCCAGACGCAGAGCATGACCAAGAGTAACCAGGTCAGGCCCAAGTAGGATGTCAACGCACATGCGGCACGGATCATAGACGCCCCGCTAAGAGACCGGAGAGGAAGGCCAGAAGTAGGACCGTCGTGACGACAAGTGTAGGGTCCATCTGGCCTTCCTCCTGCCGTTCCGTTAGGCTTTCGCCGGTTGCCCGCCGGTCTGCACGTCCAACTGGATCAGATCGAACAGCCACATATTGGCCTTGGCCAGAAACCGCAGCTCCACCGTGGCCGTCGCCGCCTTGTGCTTGGCCGCCTGCACCACCGGGATCAACGTGGCGGCCGTATCCTCAGGAATGTTGAGCTGCATCGTCAGGGAGTCTTTGCCCTCGACATCCAAGCGCAAGGACCGGTAGACCTTACCTTCCTTGTTCTTGCGTTCTCCGTAGCCCAACACCAATCCTTTCATCGTGACCTGTGCCATCGCTCAAAACCTCCTCGCTAAAGGGTTTCCATTTCTTTCTCTTGCCGTAACCTTCCAAAATGATCGTGCCGTCACATTCTGTGCAGACACTCATCAGGCTCATTCCGACGAGGGTGAGCCTGTTGGTCCAAGCCGAACAGCCGGGACACCCTCGATCTGTCATGGCTCACCTCCTTTCACGCCGGGTTGAGGACATAGGGGGTCTTGGTCGGGGGAAAGCGCCGCAAGAGCGCCAGATGCCGGGTTTTCCACCGATCCGCCCCCGCATGAATCAATTGGTTGAGAAACTGCTGTCCCGCTTCGTGGTGGGCGTAGAGCACCGCCAGCATGGGAGCTAAAGATTTGGACGCCCACTCCTTCACGTCTTCGATCTTCTTCTGGACCTTCTGCAAGAGCAGCGGGGCCTTCTTGAAGCCCTCGGTCAAGACCTCCCACCAGGCACAGAGCGGGGCACGGGCCTTCTCCCAGGACTTGGCCTCACGCGTGGTCTCGCGGAAATCCACATGCGCCCGGAGCAATCCGACGACGCGACGTTTCCAGTCGGCTTCAGGGAGTCCAGCGAGTTCTTCGGCGCAGGCTTGGGCTCGCTCGTCTTTGAGCTCCAATTCAAAGCGCGTCCCGTAGGTCTCCCAGGCCGGATCATTCCGTTTCTTGCGTTCCAGCCGCTTGTCGTAGACGCGGAGAAACGTCTGGGAGGTGCGTTTGCCGAACTCCAGAGTGAGACCGGTATCCTCGAAGAAATCGCGCTGTTCATGGATCAGGCGGGAATAACGGCTCCGGCAGACGGCCTGGCCCGCTTGGGCGGCCTCGTAGACCTGTAACACCGTGACCTGTTGGAGACGATCATCGAAGGCCAGGTCCAGGCGGGTGAGATGTCCGCCATGATCCAGCACCCACTGAATCACCGTGCGGACCTTCTCAATCGTCCAGGTCGCCAGCGCACTGCCGGGCAGGGAGCAATGCACTTCTTGCGGGGCTCGTTTGGCGCCAGTCCCCATGCGGCCCACTTGCGCCTCCGAGAGGCACAGATAGCCGTCTGGGTAGCCGGAGAAGCCTTTCTCCGACCGGCACCAGTCGCCACCGACCACGTCCTGGACCGCCTGGACCGTGGTCGAGGGGACGGTGAAGCCGAGCCAATCTAGGAGGACCGTCGAGGTTTCCATCGCTTTCGTTTGTTCTTGGGAGTTGCACTTTGCGCCCCCGTATTACTCACCGGGGGCTTGCGGGTCCCGTGCGGTCGGCTCTCGCCGATCCGCACGGCCCCCGCATGCACCGCATCAGAGAGCCCCTTGGTTGCGAGGACCTGGCAGATGCGGTCGAAATCGAACCGGAGCACCTTGCAGATCTTGAATCCGGGAATTGCGCCCTTCCAGTACGCCCGTCGGATCGTGTATGCGCACACCCCGAGTGCCTCAGCAAGTTCCTTGACCGACAACAACCGCTTGACCGTGCTCACGCCGCTCCTCCTTCTTCAACAAGCCTCATGGGC
>SCVQ01000208.1 GCA_004296865.1 Nitrospirota bacterium | reverse complement strand
AGTTTCAGAAAACTCATCTCCGATGGCTATCAGGTCATCACCTTTTAACCGTTTAATACACGATGGTGCGGTCCACCTCGCTGAACAATTGCACCATCCGTTCCAGTGGGATTGGTGTGACTGCGGAGGCGACCCGCGCTGGATCAATCTTGTACAGCAGCATCATCGTCCGGTTGCCGTAGAACTCGACGCCCATCTTTTTGAGGAACTCAAAATACTCGCCGTAATCGTGCGGCACCTGATCCAGCGGGGCCCCCATCTGCTCGGAAAGGGCTTGACGCTCCCGTTCCGGCAGCGCCGCACGATCCAGCGCTGTGGTCTCAGACCCGATGAGGCCTCGGAACCAGCCGAAGCCCTTGGTCACCGAAGTCACCGCGCTGGCGTCCACCAGGATCGTGACCTTATGCCCCGCCTTGACCGCTGCCCAGGCCACATTGGGCACGGCGCAGATCTGGGCATCGTCCAAGGCCAGTGAGGTCTTCATGTGAATCAGGATGTGGGCGGGTGCCGCTTGCTGCGCCACGACAAAGCCTGCGGTGAACAGGGTGAAGAGGGCAATAACCAGAAGACCGCTGATCGTGCGCCGCATAGTCCATAACCTCCCGGTTCAGGAAAGAGAGCTTTCTCAGCAGCGGGATCAGTAGAGCTTATGCCTGCAAATCCTGCTTCATGGCCTCAAACTCTTGTTTGTTGATTTCACCGCGCGCATACCGTTTCTTGAGGATGTCCAGGCTGGATTCTGGCCGACCGGCAATCCCCTGCCCCGTCAGCCATCGGACGAGGTAGGCGACACCGGCGATCACGAACACCCAGAACAGCACCATAAACAGCAGACCCAGTCCCATCATGGGCATCCATCCACAATCCGTCATCCCACACCTCCCTGCCGGGGTTTTGCCTCACGCCCTAATTCCGCTACCCAGCGCAACAGGACAACTTGCTCACATCCTTCTTGAAGGTGAGCGCAGCCAACTTGAGACCTTCCACCATAGTCAGATACGGATGAAAGGTTTCAGCAAGATCCTGAACCGTCATTCCGAACCGGATTGCCAGCGTGGCCTCTTGGATGACTTCACCCGCTTCCGCCGCAAGCACATGCGCTCCCAACAGGCGGCCGGTTTCCTCTTCAGCCACCAGCTTGATCAGCCCCTTCGTGTTCCGAGAAGCCAGCGCTCGTGGGACATGCTCCAGAGGGAGCAGAGCGGTTTGCACGCGAATCCCCTTTTCCTTAGCCTGCCGTTCCGTGAGCCCCACACTGGCAACCTGCGGATCGGTGAAGGTGACGCGAGGCAAGGCTGTTAGATCGTACCTTCTACCCACGCCGGTCATGGCATTCTCGGCGGCCAGCCCGCCGGCATAGGCAGCCACGTACACATACATCGGATCACCAATGCAGTCACCGGCTGTATAGATGTCGGGATTGGTCGTCTGCAGGTGCTGATTGACCACAATTTCTCCCTTTGGTCCCAATGTCACTCCGGCGTCTTCCAATCCGAACCCGGTCGTGTTGGCGCGGCGGCCCGTGGCCACCAGCAGCCGTTCGGCGCGGCAGACTTCGGCAACCCCGTTGATGCTGGTGTGAACGCGATACTCCCCTGCTGCACGCTCGACTTTGGCGATCTGGATATTCGTGCATATCCGGACCTTTTCATCTTCCAGGTATCGGACGAGCGCTTGCCCGATCTCCGGCTCTTCTGTCATCGCCACCTGCGGCCCAGCCTCGAGCACCATCACGTTGACCCCGAATCGCGTAAAGAGTTGCGCAAACTCCAGGCCGATGCTCCCCCCGCCAACAATGATGAGCGAAGCAGGTAGCGTCTCAAGGCTCAGCGCCTGCTCACTGTCGAGATAGCCGGCTTCGTGGAGTCCAGGAATCGGTGGGGCCCAAGGCCTTGAGCCGGTCGCGACCACGATCTTGCCAGGTTTATACACAGTTCCGTTGACACTCACCTTGTGCTCGCCCAGGAGCATGGCTTCTCCCTTCAGAATCGTGATGGTGGGATACACGGCGGCCACATCGACGTATTTCCCCCGGCGCAGCGCGGCGACCAGTTCATCCTTATGTTGAACCACCCGCTGCCAGTCAGAGGGAGGTGGGCAGGCCGTAAGCCCTTCAAATTGAGGATAGGCCGCGTGATAGCAGAGCTCGGCTGCCTTGATCAGCGTCTTGGAAGGCACGCACCCAATGTTCACACAGGTGCCCC
>SCVQ01000020.1 GCA_004296865.1 Nitrospirota bacterium | reverse complement strand
CGGCAACTGACAATACGTATGTTCGAGCCACGCTCGGTATAGACCACTACCAACACCCGGCCTTTGTCGGAACGGCCGATGTCAATATACCGTGGCTCATCCGCCGAATGATCAGGGTCATGAATGGTCCTTGAAAAAGGATCGGCGAAAACCGTTACACAGGCTTGAAGAGAGTGCCGGGCGACAGCTTCGCTTCGAGAGCCTCGACAATCTGGGCCAACTCAATCCGGGCCTCGGCCTGGAGCCCAAGGCATGCTGCGATTCCGTCGGCGTCGGTACTCACTCTTGACTGCATCCCCAACTTGAACGATCGGTCCGGCTGCTTCTCCAGTCGGTACACGTGCATGTGCATCGAATCGCCGAGCACGGCCGGGTTTTTCAAATGCTCGAAGGTAAACTCCTTGGTCATGTAACCGAAAAGCTTGTCCTGGAGTACAAGAACCAGCTTCTTGTTGACGTGCTCGAAGGTCTGGATCTTGTGGTGCATCTGGACCAAGATCGTCTTGGCGGTCATCTTCCAATTCATGCCGTATGACTTCGTGGATGACTCTTCCTTGTCCCCGCGTGGGACGCCGAGCTTCTTGAGCAGTCGCTGTCGTTCCGGCCATACTGTGCCGGTAGTATCCAGCGTCTGAATCTCAATTCCGACGAAATCCTTCACCTTGCCCTTTCGGGCCGAAGCCAGGAAGTAGTCAACGCTCCCACCCGGGATAGAGACCTCTTGAACTATGTGAAGCTCGTTTCCTGGTTCATGCGTGGTCAGAAGGTGAAGGCAGTCGGTGAATATCTGGCGTCGTTCAAGGAGGCGCGTCGGGCAGATGACAATGGGCTCCTGCGCCTTGCCGTAGAGCACGGTGCACGAGCCGATGGAAGTGCCGGGGTCGCTCTTACGAACCTTGTAACATGTCTTTGCCAGAAACGGGCACTGTTGCTCACGCACAACACGCGACCAGTCCTTTCGCCGACTCTCGGCGGAGTGGCCGAACAGTTCGACAACCGTACTCATAGGAGCGTCGCGCATCGTTCCTCTGCAATCTCCAGGTACTGGCTTGAAATGTCGATCCCGATGGACTGACGCCCAAGGTCGCGCGCCGCAAGAAGGGTAGTACCCGTCCCGCAAAACGGATCAAGCACTACCCCCCCGCGCGGGCACGTCGCGAGAATGGGAATCCGGCACAGGTCGACCGGATACGGTGCGTAGTGGGTCTCCCTTCTCTGTGTGTCTTCGGGCATGATGTCCCATACATCGGCCGGTTTGCTTCCGTTTGGATGGTATCGGAGGAAGTAGAACCCTCTGTCGCGCAGTTCCTTGGCGCGGCCCGAGACCTTTTCGTTGTCGGAGTGCGTCGCGCGTTGTTGGCCGCGAATAATCATTCGGAAGTCCGAGATTCGTCCAGCACCGACGTCTGCCAGAACTTGGTCTAACGCCTTGAAGGCCGCTTGTTTCTCTTCCTCGCTTAGTGATGTAGAGAGCTCGATCTGCCGCTTGTAGCGGACGCCAGAAACTCCGGTGGCAGATACGACGGCGCCATTAACGACCCGCGCCTCCCTGGGCTTCGAACGAATCGCGTCAGCGTCGTAGTAGTACTTCGGCTGCTTCACGAAGTGAAAGACATGTTCGTGAATATTGCCGAGGCGATCCTTCGTGTTGTCCATGCCGCTTTTGACTTTGTTCCAAATCACGCTGTTGCGGAGAATCCAGCCTTGCCGGTCGGTGAGTTCGAGCGCCACCCGCCAAGGAATGCCGGCCAGGCCCTTATCCTGGTAGGTATCACCGATGTTAAGCCAGAACGAACCCTCGGGTTTGAGAACACGCTTCAGTGAAAGGAAGATGTCCGACAGGTGACGGATGAACTCCTGATAGTCGTTCTCAAGGCCAATGCCTCCGCCTTCGTACTCGCGTTTCCCCCAGTACGGCGGTGAGGTCATGGCGAAGTCGATGGACGATGTCGGTAGTAGGTCCAGGACGGTCCGCGCGTCACCGAGGAGGAGAAGGGGCCGAAGGCGGCCACCGGACAGGTACGCCTCCACTCTTTCGGCGTAGTTCGTCCCGACGATTGAGCGGGGCGGACTCGCCGGCAGTGAATCCTTGCCCTTGATTGTCGTCTCAGTGTTCCTCATGTTGTCCATCTCATCCTGCATCTCTTCTCGGAGGGGTGACACCTACGGGGCATAACCATGAGTAGACTGGTCAGCCTATCCCCATCAATCAGCTTTCAGATTGAGACAAATCCTATAATCTTTTTCAGTACTTAGCAAGTAATTTATCGACTGTCCAGCGTACGACAAACACTGCAGGAACGGCCAGCCTATTCCGGCGGACCTAAACAGCCCTCCAGTCCCGATCCGAGACGATCAGCCGGGCTGTTCACCCCGGACGGGGAATACAGGAACGGCAACTTTTTTCAAGCCACCCCGTCAACTGATCGGTCGGATGGAAGGGTAGACATGGCGGGAGCGAGGCACCGGGCGGGAAAGATGGCGCCGAACACCGCTCTATTCTTCTTACCGCCTATGTCTCGGATGGAACGGATGCTTGGCGAGCGCAGCGCCATGGCGGGAAACTGCCTGGCAGGAGCCGACCACGCGCCGCGAGCCGTTCCGTTGGTCCGATAAGGCTCGCGGCCAACAGTAAGGCCCGGTGCAGCCGTCCGTTGACAACGCATGATGGCGCCAGCGAGTCCAAGCGCCGTTCGTCAGCCGAGACGAACGCCCGCCCTTCGTCAGCCGCACATTTGATGAGGGGTTCGGGAAGAAAATTACGAGACAGATGTCTTTGCTGATTTTCCGGCTAGAAGGAACTTATCCACCGCCGCTGCCATCTTGCGGCCTTCGGCAATGGCCCAAACGATGAGCGAGGCGCCGCGCCGCGTGTCGCCGCCCGCGAAGACTCCTTCCACGCTGCTCATGTAGTTCTCGCCCGCAGCCACGTTCCCCCGCGCGTCATACTTGACGCCCAGGCTGTCCAGCAGGCCGTTCTTGACCGGGCCGGTGAACCCCATCGCAAGCAACACGAGGTCCGCGTTCAGTTCGAACTCGGTGCCAGGGATCAGCGTGAACTTGCCGTTTTCGAACGCCACCCGCTGCGCATGGAGCTTCGTCACATGGCCGTTATGGCCGGTGAACTTGGTCGTGGACACGCTCCACTGGCGGTCGCAGCCTTCCTCATGCGCGTGGGACGTGCGCAGTTGCATCGGCCAGAGGGGCCAGGGAGTGGCACCAGCCCGCTTCGGCGGCGGCTCCGGCAAGACCTCGAACTGGTGCGCCTCCAGACACTCCTGCCGATGCGCCGTACCGAGACAGTCCGAGCCCGTGTCTCCGCCGCCGATGATGACGACCCGCTTGCCTTTGGCCGTGATCGGCTCATCGGTAATCGTATCGCCCGCATTGCGCTTGTTCTGCTGGGTGAGGTAGTCCATCGCCAGATGGATGCCCTTCAGTTCCCGCCCCGGCACCGGCAACTCGCGGGGCTGTTCGGCGCCCATCGCCAGACAGACCGCATCGTACCGGCGTCGCAGTTCCTCGCCGGTGATATCTTTGCCGACGTGTACGCCGGGCTTGAACTCCACCCCTTCGGCCTTCATCTGATCCAGCCGCCGATCCAGGACCCACTTTTCCATCTTGAAGTCGGGAATGCCGTAGCGTAACAGCCCGCCGATCCGGTCGGCCTTCTCGAAGACCGTTACGCTGTGGCCCGCGCGCGCGAGTTGCTGCGCGGCGGCGAGGCCGGCCGGACCGGAGCCGATGACTGCCACGCTCTTGCCGGTCCGCACCGTCGGAAGGATCGGCTGCACCCACCCTTCGTCAAATCCCTTGTCGATGATGTTCCACTCGACGATCCGGATCGACACCGGGTCTTCGTTGATGCCGAGCACGCAGGCGGACTCACAAGGCGCCGGGCAGAGCCGGCCCGTGAACTCCGGGAAGTTGTTCGTCGTGTGCAGAGCCTTGAGCGCGTCCTTCCAGCGGCCCCGATAGATGAGGTCGTTCCATTCCGGAATGAGATTGACGACGGGACAGCCGTTGCTGCTCTGGCAGAAGGGCACGCCGCAGTCCATGCAGCGCGCGCCCTGCGCCTTGAGCTGGCTCTCCGGCATCGGCTCGTAGAGTTCCTTCCAGTCATGGACGCGAAGCTCCACCGGCCGGCGCTTGGGGCCCTCGCGGACGTATTTCATAAACCCCTTCGGGTCACCCATGACTGACACTCCCTGCTTTTCGCTTCCGCTCTTCCAAGACCCGCTTGTAATCCACCGGCATGACCTTGAGGAACTTGGGCAGCACGGTCCCCCAGGCATCGAGCAAGGCCTTGGCCTTGCGGCTGCCGGTGGACAGATAATGGGTCGTAACCATCTGGTGCACGGTCTGCTTGTCCTCGGCTGTCGCGACCTTCTCCAGTTCGACCATGCCCAGGTTGCACCGCTGCTCGAACTTCCCGTCCTCATTGTAGACGTAGGCGACGCCGCCCGACATGCCGGCCGCAAAGTTGCGCCCGGTCTTGCCCAGGACGACCACCACGCCACCCGTCATATATTCGCAGCCGTGGTCGCCCGTCCCTTCGATCACCGCCCGGACGCCGCTGTTCCGCACCGCGAAGCGCTCCCCCGCTGTGCCGTAGAAATAGGCCTCGCCGGAGGTGCCCCCGTACAGCGACGTATTCCCGATCAGGATCGTCTCTTCCGGATTGTACGTGATGCCCTTGGGCGGCATCACCACGATCTTGCCGCCGGACAGGCCCTTGCCCAGGTAGTCGTTGGACTCCCCTTCCAGGATCAGCGTGACGCCCTTCGCGAGGAACGCGCCGAACGACTGGCCCGCGGAGCCGGAGAACGTGATCGTGATCGTGTCGTCCGGCAGACCCTCCGCACCGTGCCGGCGCGCGATCCGGCTCGACAGCAGCGTGCCCACGGTCCGGTTCACGTTCCGGATCGGCAGCGCCAGCGAGACCTTGTCCCCGCGCTCGAGGGCGGGACGGCAGAGTTCGAGCAGTTTCGTGTCGAGGATGTCGGCCAGCCCGTGGTCCTGCCGCTGCACGCAATGCGTGGCGATCTCCGGTGCGACCTCGGGCCGCTTGAGCAGCGGCGTCAGGTCCAGCCCCTTGGCCTTCCAATGGTCGACGGCCTTGTGCACCTTGAGCTTGTCCACACGGCCGACCATCTCCTCCACCTTGCGGAAGCCCAGCTTGGCCATCACCTCGCGGAGTTCCTCGGCCACGAAGAAGAAGAAATTGACGATGTGCTCCGGCTGGCCGGCGAACTTCTTGCGCAGCGCCGGGTCCTGGGTGGCAATGCCCACCGGACAGGTGTTCAGATGGCACTTGCGCATCATGATGCAGCCTTCGACGATCAGCGGCGCGGTGGCGAATCCGAACTCCTCGGCGCCCAGGAGCGCCGCGATCGCCACGTCGCGGCCGGTCTTCATCTGTCCGTCGGTCTCGACCCGGATGCGGCCGCGCAGGTCGTTCAGCACGAGCGTCTGGTGCGTCTCCGCAAGACCCAGTTCCCAGGGAATGCCGGCGTATTTGATCGAGGAGAGCGGCGAGGCCCCCGTGCCGCCCGCGTCGCCGCTGATGAGCACCTTGTCGGCCTTCGCCTTGGCGACGCCGGCCGCGACCGTGCCGACGCCCACTTCGGACACCAGCTTGACGGACACGGCGGCTTCGGGGTTGGCGTTCTTCAGGTCGAAGATCAGCTGGGCGAGATCTTCGATCGAATAGATGTCGTGGTGCGGCGGCGGGGAGATCAACTGCACGCCGGGGGTCGCGTACCGCAGCTTCGCGATGATCTCGTCCACCTTGTGCCCCGGCAACTGCCCGCCCTCGCCCGGCTTCGCCCCTTGGGCCATCTTGATCTGCAGCTCCCGGGCGTTGATCAGATAGTGCGCGGTCACGCCAAATCGGGCGGACGCCACCTGCTTGATGTAGGAATTCTTGCTGTCGCCGTTCGGCAGCGGCTTGAAGCGCTCCGGATCCTCGCCGCCTTCGCCGGTGTTGCTCTTGCCGCCGATCCGGTTCATGGCGACCGCCAGCGTTTCGTGGGCCTCCTTGCTGATGGACCCGAACGACATCGCGCCGGTCGTAAACCGCTTGACGATCTCCTTGGCCGGCTCGACCTCCTCCAGCGGAACCGGCTCCGGCGCGAACTTGAACTCCAGCAGCCCGCGGATGTTGGAGCGCCGCTTGCTTTCGTCGTTCACGAGCGCCGAAAATTCCTTGAACGTTTTCGGGTCGTTGACCCGCGTCGCATGCTGCAGCTTATAAATGGTTTCGGGGTTCCAGTTGTGGTGCTCGCCCTGGACCCGGTAGTGGATTTCCCCGCCGAAGTCGAGCTGGCGGATCGGCGTCGGTTCGTACGCCACCCGGTGCCGCCGCAGCGTCTCCTCGCCGATCTCCAGAAGGCCGACCCCCTCGATGCGGGACGGCGTGCCCGTGAAGTGGCGGTCGATCGTCTCGCGGTTCAGGCCGATGGCTTCGAAAATCTGCGCCCCGCAGTAGGACTGGACCGTGGAGATGCCCATCTTCGAGAAGATCTTCAGCAACCCCTTGTTGATGGCCTTGATGAACTTGGTCTCGGCGGTGGCCGCATCCAGCCCTTCCGGCAGATAGCCGTCCCGCTCCATGTCCACCAGCGTCTCGAAGACGAGATAGGGATTGATCGTCCCGGCGCCATAGCCGATGAGACAGGCGAAGTGGTGCACGTCGCGCGGCTCGCCGGTTTCCAGGATCAGCCCGACCTCGGTGCGCGTGCATTCCCGCACCAGATGGTGGTGGACCGCCGCGATGCCGAGCAGGCTCGGAATCGGCGCCCACTCCTCGTTCACGCCCCGGTCGCTGAGGATGAGGAACTTGTACCCGTCCTTGATCGCCTGCGACGCCTGGCGGCACAGGTCCTCCACCGCCGCGCCGAGGCCCGCCGGCCCCTCGGCCACGCGGAAGAGCATCCGCAACGTCTTGCTCTTGAAATGCGGATCGGCGATCTCGCGGATCTTCTCCAAATCGGCATTGGTCAGGATCGGCTGCTGAACCTTGATCCGCCGGCAGGCTTCCGGAATCTCGTCCATCACGTTCGGCTTGGGACCGATGTTGGTGACCAACGACATGACCAACTGCTCCCGGATCGGATCGATCGGCGGGTTGGTCACCTGCGCGAAAAGCTGTTTGAAGTATTTGAACAGCAACTGCGGCCGCTCCGAGAGCACGGCCAGCGGCGTATCGGTCCCCATGGAGGAAATCGGCTCCTCGCCGGTCACGACCATGGGCGTGATGACCATCTTCAGCTCTTCGACCGTGTAGCCGAAGGCCTGCTGGCGCAGCCGGATCGTCGGATGGTCCGGCTGCGGGACGTTCAGCGGCTCCGGCAGCTCGTCCAGCGAAATGCGGTACTGGGTGACCCAGGACCGGTAGGGTCTCCGTCCCACGATGTCGGCCTTGATCTCTTCGTCGTCAATGATGCGCCCCTGCCCGGTGTCCACCAGGAACATGCGGCCCGGCTGCAGGCGGCCCTTCTGGCGGATGTGCTTCGGCTCGGCCGGCAGGACGCCCGCTTCCGAGGCGAGCACGACGAGGTCGTCGGTCGTGACTTGGTACCGGCAGGGGCGCAGCCCGTTGCGATCCAGCGTCGCGCCGATCAGCGTGCCGTCGGTAAAGCAGACCGCCGCGGGACCGTCCCAGGGCTCCATCATCGCCGCGTGGTACTCGTAGAAGCCGCGCCGATCCAGGTCCATCTGCGGGTTGCCGACCCAGGGTTCGGGGATCAACATCATCATCGCCTGCGGCAGCGAGCGGCCGCCCAGCACCAGAAACTCCAGCGCGTTGTCCAGGCAGGCCGAGTCGCTCTGCTGCTCATAGACGATCGGAAACAGCTTGGGGATGTCCGCCCCGAACAGGTCCGACTGCAAGCGGCCCTGGCGCGCGCGCATCCAGTTCACATTGCCCTTCAGCGTGTTGATCTCGCCGTTATGGCAGATATAGCGATAGGGATGGGCTAGCGGCCAGGTCGGGAACGTGTTCGTGCTGAAGCGCGAATGGACGAGCGCCAGCGCACTGGTCACGCCGGTGTCGGTCAGGTCCTGGTAGTACGCGGACATCTGGTTCGGCAGCAGGAGCCCCTTGTACACGATCGTGCTGCCGGACAGGCTGGACACATAGAAATACTCCCGCCCGTCGATGGCCGACTCGCGGACCGCCTTCTCGACGCGCTTGCGGATCACGTAAAGCTTGCGCTCGAACTGGGCCTCGTTGAGGATGTCGCGGGCGATGAAGATTTGGCGGATGGCCGGCTCGGTCCGGCGCGCCTGCACGCCGATCGCGTCGCTTTTCACTGGGACGTCCCGCCAGCCGAGGAAGCGTGTTTTCTCCTCCGCCACCACCTTCTCGAAGAGCGTCTCGCACTGCCGACGCGCCGCGGTGTCCGGTGGCAGAAAGACCATGCCCACCCCATACTCGCCGGCATTCGGCAGCTTCACGCGGACATCGGCCGCCGCCTGCACGAGGAAAGCGTGGGGAATCTGCAGCAGGATCCCGGCTCCGTCGCCCGTGCAGGGATCGCAACCTTGCGCCCCGCGATGGGACAGATTCTGGAGAATCTGCAGCCCCTGCTGGACGATGCCGTGGGACCGCTGGCCCTTGATGTTGGCCACGAACCCGATGCCGCAACCGTCTTTTTCGAACCGGGGATCGTAGAGCCCTTGCTGGGGAGGAAGTCCGGGAATGTTCATCGCACGTTCACAGTCCTGCTGGATTGTCGGGTTATTTGATGTGTCACCGCTGGGCCGGGCGCTTGCGGGAAGGAGGAACCGTTCCGCGGCAGTGACCTCGGTCAGGGCGTGCAAAACTTGCACGAAACTGCGATGCCACCATACTGGATACGGCGTGAATCTGTCAAGCGATCTACGCCCTGTTGTGGCCTTTCAGACGCGCCCAGCAAGGGATTCGTCGATGGTCCGACACGCGGTCGGCGAGGCTTGACAAACCCCACCCCCTGCCCTACTATCGCCGCATGAAAAACGGCGCCACGGCCTCGACCGTGCAGACGATGGCGGACGTCTGGGACGTCTACCGGGACGAATTGGACGGGGTCGACGATCAGGTCCGCAAGCACCTCGATTCGTCGGTGACTCTCGTCAACACGGTGGCCGCCCACATCCTCAGCAGCGGCGGCAAACGCATCCGGCCCCTCCTGCTCCTTCTCTGCGCGCGACTCTGCGGCTACCGCGACAGCGAGCACCATGCCCTCGGCAGCCTGGTGGAATACATCCATACCGCCACGCTCCTGCATGACGACGTCGTGGACGACGCGGATCTGCGCCGAGGCCGGCAGACCGCCCGCAAGGTCTGGGGCAACCAGGTCAGCATTCTGGTGGGCGACTATCTCTATTCGAAAGCCATCTGCCATATCGTCAGCTTTCACAATCAGGCGATCAACGAAGTCCTCTCCGAGGCCTGCCGGAAAATGGCCGAGGGCGAGGTCCTGCAACTCTATTACAACGGCAACCCGCAGATTACGGAATCCGAGTACCTGCGCATCGTGGAGTACAAGACAGCCGGCCTGATCGCGGCGTCCTGCCGGATCGGCGCGATCATCAGCGGCGCGCCGGCCGACAAACAGGCGGCGCTGTTCCGGTTCGGCCAATACCTCGGCACGGCCTTCCAGCTTGTCGACGACACGCTCGATTACGCGGCCGACGGAGATCGGCTGGGGAAATCCCTGGGACAGGACCTTCGACAGGGCAAGGTCACGCTTCCGCTCCTGCACCTGCTGCAGCACTGCCCCGAACAGGACCAGAAGATGATTACGGACCGGATGGAGACCCGGACGCTGACGGAGGCGGACCTCCTGCGGATCACCACCCTCATGCAGGAATCCGGCTCCATCTCCTATGCCATGGCGCGCGCGCGCGAGTTCGTGGCCGCCGCCAACACCGACCTGGCCTTGTTCGAAGACTCCCCCCCCAAACGAGCCTTGTCGGTCGTCGCGGATTACATGGTCAACCGCGATCGATAACCCGAGAACCGTGACACGTGATGCGTGACAAGTGACATGTATCTTACCCCTTTTGCCTCATTGAGCCTTTTACCCATCACCCGTCACCCGTCACCCGTCACCCTCCCTTCGCCCCATCCGCTGGTCCGGCTGGCGGCCGAGGCGATCGAGACGTTTCTGTCCCATCAGCGCGTCATCGAGCCGCCGGAGCGTCTGTTCGCGGAGGCGCCGGACTCGCTGAAGCCGGCGGGCGTGTTTGTCTGTCTGAAACGGGAGGGCCTGCTGCGAGGGTGCATCGGCACGACTGAGCCGCTTCAGGAGACCTTGGCCCGTGAGGTCATCGCAAACGCGATCGGCGCAGCGACCCGCGATCCGCGATTCCCCGCGGTCGAACCATCGGAACTTGCGGCCCTGCACATCTCCATCGATGTCTTGGGGCCGGCCGAGCCGGTGCCGGACCTCGGCGATCTGGACCATCGGCGCTACGGTATCATCCTCCGATCCGGCGAGCGGCGCAGCGTCCTGTTGCCGGATATCGAGGGCATCGACTCCGTCTCGAGCCAAATTCGAGCCGCCCGTGAAAAGGCGGGGCTCAGGCACGACGCCCCGATCGAGTTATTGAGATCGG
>SCVQ01000207.1 GCA_004296865.1 Nitrospirota bacterium | reverse complement strand
GACAACCGCGACGAGACCATCGTCAACCGCATCTATGCCAAACTGGACGCCGACATCGTCACTCCGAACCGCATCGAGGTGCAGACCCAACGGGTGCGGCGTTACACCGTCTTTCTGAACCAGGAATTGGTGGATCTGTCTCAACCTGTGACCATCGTCACGGACGGCCGTCTCAGCTACCAAGGCATGGTGACGCCCAGCCTGAACACCTTGCTGCGCGAGGCCCGCCTGCGCCGGGACCGCCGCCAATTGTTTCCGGCCCTCCTCACCCTCACGGTCGAGGCCGCTCCATGAGACCGTTTCGTTTCCACGGCCGAACTGCGGCGATCAGCCTGCTTTGGTGCGTCGTGACCGTTCTGACGGCCTTCACGCTGACTGCCGGCCCGGAGTCACGGGCGGAGACCTGTCCGATCGCTGCGGAGCAAGGCGGGATCAAATTTCCGGTGGACCGCCTCTCCATCGACACTCGCTGCCTGCTTGAGCCCATCGTGAACCGCGCGACCACCTCAGGACAGATCGGCCCTGTTCCAATGCCCATCCAACAGGTGCTCTATGAATATCTGCTCGACCGGCCTGTGATCACCGCCTCCATGGTCGAGCGACTTGGCCTCGGTTCCTATCAGTTCTCCATGAAAGGGCCGAATCAATTTTGGGGCAACGACGGGGAGGGGACCCAAAGCTTGGTCACCCTCGTGTATCACGATCGCACGAATCGGATCTACTACATCGATGGGTACCATGAGGGACAGATATTTCCCCTCGTTCGGGCGACGGCAGTGGTCTTTGTCAGGATCGTCCCCCAGTCCACCCCGGAGGACCATCCCGTAATTGAAACCTCGCTCCTTGCCTACACAAAATTGAACGATCCGATGTTGTCGGCCCTCGTCCACCTGCTCAAGCCTCTGATCGGGGACGCGGTGACCAGGAAGCTGACGAAGGCCTTCGACGTGACCAACCAGTTGGGCCTACAGATCGCCAAGGACCCCGCCCGCATCATCCAGGAACTTCCCTCGCTGTCGAAGATCGGACCGGACGACCAACGGACCCTGCTCTCCTTGCTCCAGGCCCTGGCTCACCAGACGTCGAGGGAAACCCCATGACCCAAGCCGCGACCTTTCTCCTCCTCTGCGGGATCGGCATCGCCTGCTTCATCAGCTACAACCTCGTGCGCATGCCCGTGCTGGCCCTCTTCGCCCAGTCGTTGGGAGCCGGCCCGGAGAGCATCGGCGTGGTCGTCTCGGTGTCCACACTGACCGGCGTCCTGCTGAAACTGCCGGCGGGGGCGCTGTCGGATATCTACGGCCGGCGCCTGTTGATGCGGGTCGGAGTCATGGCCTTCGCGCTCCCGCCCTTCGTCTATCCCTTCGTGACCGACTTGGATCAATTGATCGGCCTGCGGTTCGTCCATGGCCTGGCGACCGCGATCTTCGCGCCCAGCGCGTTGGCCACGGTCGCTGACCTGTACAGGGAGCGGCGAGGCGCGGCGCTCGGCTGGTACACAGCCTCTACCCAGGCCGGCGCTTTGCTCGGCCCCGTCCTCGGCGGGTGGCTGGTCTACGCGGCGGGGTTTACCTCAACCTTCGTGACGGCCGGGGTCTTTGGCTGCCTTGGCCTGCTGTTCTTTTTCAGCCTCCACCTGTCTCCGCCACCGTCCCGCGTCCAGGAGAGGGGACTCCAACCGGTGCTGGCCGAGATGTGGAAGGGCTTCCGGCTCGTCTGGCGCAACACGCGTGTCCTCGTGACAAGTGCGACGGATGGCGCCAAGATGATCGCCAACGGCGCCCTGATGGCCTTCTTGCCCATCTATGGCCTGAGCATCGGCTTGAACCCCGGCGAAGTGGGCCTCTTGTTCGGAGTCCAAGGCATCACCTCGTTCCTGGCCAAACCGGTCATGGGACGGACGTCGGATCGAGTCGGACGACGGCCGTTAATCCTGCTCGGCCTCATGATCTGCGCCGGCACATTCGTACTGATCCCCTTCGTATCCGGCTTGCCGATTTTGCTGGCCCTCGCGGCAGGCTTTGGATTCGGCGAGGCGGTGGTGTCGTCCTCAACCTCGGCCCTGGTGGCCGATCTGTCGCAGCTCAAGACGCTGGGAGCCGGCATGGGCATGCAGGGGACCATCTCGGACATCGGCCATGCCAGCGGTCCGCTGCTGGCCGGTCTCCTAATCGCGCAGATGAATTACCAAGGCGCCTTTCTCGTCATCGCCTCGATCCAATTAACCACTGCGGCGGTCTTCTGGGCCCTGGTCAAAAAATAGCCGGCCGCGCAAGAACAGCGTCCCTGTGGTAAGATCGGCGAAACGTTATTCGGGGAGACGACCGTGAAAGCGGACATCGGAACAGCCGACATTATCGTCGGCGTACTCGCCGCAGT
>SCVQ01000206.1 GCA_004296865.1 Nitrospirota bacterium | reverse complement strand
GGTGAAAATCGAGGTGGCGGTCACGGACGGTTTGGTGCCGCGCGTGATCGAGGCGATCACGCGGAGCGCGAAGACCGGCTCGATCGGAGACGGCAAGATCTTCGTGCGGGATTTGAACGCGGCGGTGCGGATCAGAACGGGTGAATCGGGGGAGAGCGCGCTGTGACCTTGACGTCGGACAGCAGGCCGACCGTCGGCCTCCTGCGGGAGGCCGACACCGAGACGGCGAGCGCCGTGCTCACCGAGCAGCGGCAGGTTCTATGCCGCCGGTTGCAGGGGGGGGCTTCGGGGGCCGAAGTGATGGCTGCCCTCACGGAGTTGGTCGATGGGTTGCTCGTCGGTCGGTACAAGAATGCGGCGCGAAGAATCGGGGAAGACGCGTTGGTGGCGGGATCCCAGCACTGCTGCTTGGTGGCGCTCGGGGGCTATGGCCGCCGTGAACTCTCGCCCTATTCCGATATCGACGTAATGTTTCTGTACCGCGAAGAGGCGGTGGAGGTGGCCCCGGCCCTGTCGCGCGAGGTGCTCCATCATCTGTGGGACCTCGGGTTTCAAGTCGGCCATAGCGTCCGGACGATTCACGATTGTGTGGAACTGGCGGCGACCGATCTCACGATCCGGACTTCCATGATGGAGGCCAGGTTTCTGGCCGGCAGCCCGCAATTGTTTCAGGAATTTCACCGCCGGTACTTCCGTCACGTCGTCGGCCGCGGGACCGATCGCTTCATCGAGCAGAAGATGGAGGAGCGCCGCCGGGAATATGAGAAGTTCGGCGAAACGGTCTATCTCCTCGAACCCAACGTCAAGAAGAGCAAAGGCGGTTTGCGGGACCTCCATGTGCTGCAGTGGGTTGGGCTGGCTCGGTATCAAGCCGCCACGCTGCAGGATTTGGCGGATCGCGGGATTCTCTCCCGGCAGGATTTTCTGGCCCTCACGGAAGCCCGCGAGTTTCTGTGGCGCGTCCGAGCCTTTCTGCATTTCGGGGCGGGGATGGCGCAGGAAATTCTGTCGTTCGACGAACAAGTCCGGCTGGCCTCCCTGTATGGGTTCCAGGACCGTCCCCACCTGCTGGCGGTGGAGCAGTTCATGCAACAGTATTACCGGCATACGATGGGTCTGCACGAGGCCTGCGTTCGATTCGTGGACCGCTGTCGGTCCATTCCGGTTTGGCGCCGGATTGCCAGACTGCTGCCCGCGTCCAAGGTGGATGGCTGTTTCGTCGTTGCCGGGCCGTCTCTGACGGTTCCGGATGAATTGCGCAATCGCGTTCTGGAGAGTCCCGAATTGCTGCTCCGCCTGTTTGAGCTGGCGGGAGCCAAGCGGCTCAAGATCGATACCGAGCTGCTCGACGAGATTCATCGACACCTCGGTGCCGTCTCGGATGAGGCGTTTCGGACCTCTGCGGTGAGTCGGGTCTTTCTCAAGATCCTTGCCGGGCCGGGGGACGTGGCCGGGACGCTGGAGGCGATGCATCGGGCCCATCTGCTTGAAAAGCTCGTCCCGGTCTTTGCGACGGTACGCGGCTTGATGCAGTTCAACCAATATCATAAGTACACGGTGGACGAGCACAGCCTCCTGGCTGTGGCTAAGGCTGAAGCTTTGGGCCGAGAGCCCGGCATGATCGGGGAGGTTTCCCAGGAGATCCGCCGCAAGGATCTCTTGCATCTGGCGGTGCTGCTGCATGACCTTGGGAAGGGCCACGAGCAGGACCATAGCGAGGTGGGCAAAACCATTGCCGAAGACATGGCGCTGCGCCTGGGGCTGGACGAGCAAGACACGAGGACGCTCGTGTTTCTCGTGCATCAGCATTTGCTCATGGCCCACACCGCGTTCCGGCGGGATCCCTACGACGACAAAGTGCTGTTCCCCTTCGCCCGGGCCGTGGCGACGCCGGAGGTGCTCCGTAAGCTGTTGGTGCTGACCGCGGCCGATATTGCGGCGGTGGGGCCTGGGGTCCTGACCAAATGGAAGGAGGCCTTGCTGGTGGAGCTCTACCTGCGAACGCTCCCGGAGGTGTCGGGCGAACGGGATGCGACCGTCGGTCCCGAACGGCTGGCAAAGCTGGCAGGCGAGGTAGTACGTGAAGCCGTCGGTTTGGACGGGGGCGCAGGCGATAGCTCGTGGATCGAATCGCAACTGGGCCAGTTTCCACTCCGCTATCTTCACGGGACTTCTCCCAAGCGGATTGCCGCCCATCTGTCGGCGGTGAGACGGCTGAAGGCCGGAGAGGCGCTGGTTGAAGAACACTTCAACGAGACGCTGGGCATGTGCGAATACACCGTAGTCACCTTCAATGATTTGACTCCCGGCATCTTCTCGAAAATCGCGGGCGTGATGGCCGCCCAGGGGCTGCAAATCCTGGATGCGCAGATCATCACCCGCAATGACGGGATCGTGGTCGATACTTTCCAGGTGGTGGACCCGGATTACGCCGGGACGCCCCCGCCCGAGCGTCGGGCCGGCACCGCTCGGACGATCGTCCGCATCCTGAAAGGCGAGGACACGGTCGAGAATCTGATGGGACGGAGCTACCGGTTGCCCACGGTGCGCCGGATGCCGGCCAAACGTCAGTCAACCGAGGTGCAGATCGACAACGAGACCTCGGACCGGTTCACGATTCTGGATGTGTTTGCCGATGATCGGCAGGGGTTGCTCTACGTGATCACGCACGCCATCTTCGCGCTGGGGCTCTCGGTGCATGCGGCCCGCATCTCGACCCGGCTGGATCAGGTGGCCGATGTCTTCTACGTCACGGAATTCCACGGCGCCAAGATTGACGACCCGGCGCGTGCGGACGCGATCCGGTCGGCCATCAAGCGCGACATCGATCGTTTTTTGGAGGAGAACGTTGATGCGCCGATGAGCGTGTCAACCAGTGCATCATCATAACGCGTTTTCCAAAGGAGGCTCGGCATGAATGCCCGTGAGGTATTGGAGTTTGCAAAGAAGAACAAGGCGGTGGTCGTGGACCTGAAGTTCGTGGATTTGCCGGGCACCTGGCAACATTTCACGATCCCCATCGAGGAGCTGAGCGAGGACACGTTCAAGGACGGGTCCGGTTTGGACGGCTCGTCTATTAGGGGCTGGAAGGCGATCAACAACAGCGACATGTTGGTCGTGCCCGATCCGGCTACGGCCTGCATGGATCCCTTCACCGCGGTGCCGACGCTCAGCTTGGTCGGCAACGTCATGGATCCCATCACGCGGGAAATCTACGAGCGCGATCCGCGCTTTATCGCGCAGAAGGCCGAGCGGTACTTGAAAGGCACCAAGATCGGCGACACCTCCTACTGGGGGCCTGAAGCCGAGTTCTTTATCTTCGATCAGGCGCGGTTCGATCAAACGAGCCATAGCGGTTATTACTTCCTGGATTCCGAAGAGGGTATCTGGAATTCTGGCCAGGAGGGCGTGAATCTGGGCAACAAGATCCGTCACAAGGAAGGCTACTTCCCTGTGCCGCCGACCGATACGCAGCAGGATATCCGCAGCGAGATGGTGCTGGAGATGCAGAAGGTCGGCATTCCGGTCGAGAAACATCACCACGAAGTGGCGACCGCCGGTCAGGCCGAGATCGACCTGCGGTTCGACTCGCTCGTGGC
>SCVQ01000205.1 GCA_004296865.1 Nitrospirota bacterium | reverse complement strand
CTCCAGAAGGACGGCAAGTGGCCAAGGCAGCGGCATTGATTGCGGGTGGAGCGGTCATCGGAGCGGGGCTGGGGCTCTTATTGGCGCCACAGTCCGGTGCGGAGACGCGGCGGCAAATCCGGCATTACGCGAAGAAGGCGCAGGTGCAAGCCACGCGGTTGAGCCGCGAGGTGAAGACCGGCGTCACCCGGGCGATCGAGACCGGCAAGTCGCTCGTGGCAAGGAAAGAAGATCGGGCCGCTGTCCAAGCCGCCTAACCGCCGCCGATTCGATCGGAGGTCCTACATAGGCCGGGCCGATTGCTTTCACCCTGCCCAACCGGCCTTCTGAACGGCCTGTGGTCATCCCGGCCCAGGCCGTTCCTGTTTTCCCCCCCTCTTCAATGCCAACGGTAGAAGACGTAAAAAAGAGGACAAGCGAAGAAATGGCTCAAGCCTCAAGCCGGCTCGACCGATAAGGGGATCAGGAATGGCAGAGGGGGTGCCCAATGAATGCCCTCGAACGTCCAGTCTGGATCGCAATCCTGGCTCCGCTGCTCCTATGTTGGTTCGCACTTGCGGCCATCTCAGCGGAGGCCTCATGTCGAGCCATCAATCCATCCTGTCAAGGGCAGCCAATCGCAAGCGAGACCGTGACGATGCTCCAAGCCCCGCAAGACTGGGACGGGCCACTGCGTGCGATCTATCAAGGGTACCTCGCTCCGGTGTTCGCATCCTGCGACTGCCCCTTCTTCGGGATTGAAGAAATTCAAAGCTGGAATGATCCGGATGAGCCCGATCTACATTGGTGGTTGGTGAATGTGGTGTCGGGCTCCTCGGCCCAGGAAGGATGGCAGATCAGGACGCGCGAGTATCTCTTCAGTGCCAGGGGAACGGCAAACCCCGTTCCTGTGTCCCTAGGCGTGGAACAGCCCTGGCCATCCGACGTCGAGCTTGTGCAGTGATCGACCCTCTCGTCTTGCAAGGCCTCACCTGCTCCTGTATCCTCCGCTGTTGTTGACCGCGCCAGAGCCTTTCCTTGCCCATGAGCAGAGGTATGCCGGAGTGGCGGAATGGCAGACGCCAGGGACTTAAAATCCCTTGTCCCTCACGGGGCGTCCCGGTTCGAGTCCGGGCTCCGGCACCATTGCCGCCTTTTGTTGCCCAGAATTGCCCCGGCCTAGACAGGCCCGTGGAACTTCCCTACAATCCGCCTGAGTGTCTGTCTAGGAGGTTCATGCTGCGTCTTGTCGCCGTCTTGTCAATTCTGACTTGGATGGCTGCGGAATTGTTTGTCCCTTCTGTTTGGTCTGCGCCGGTTCCACTGTCCGGCGATTCTTCTCGCGACATTCCCGCCAAAATGACCGGCAAGGACGGGGCCCCGATGGTGCTGATTCCCTCCGGAGAGTTCTGGATGGGCAGCACGCCGGACCAAGTGGACCGGGTCGTCAAGGAATGCGAAGTGACCACGGGGAACGATGCAGCCACTTGTCAGGGTTGGTTTCAGAATGAAATGCCACGCCACCGCGTGGCGCTGAATGCGTTCTACCTTGACAGTTATGAAGTCACGAACCGGCTCTTTGAGAAGTTTGTCCAGGCGACCGGCTACAAGACCATGGCCGAGCTGAAGGGGATGGCCAAGGCCTGGGTGGAAGGGGAGGGGTTGCAGGTGGTGAAAGGAGCCAACTGGCGCCAGCCGCAAGGAGGCCAGACGTCCACCCAGCCCCAGCAATCAGACCATCCTGTCGTGTCGGTGTCGTGGAGCGATGCCGATGCCTACTGCCGGTGGGCCGGCAAACGCCTGCCGACGGAGGCGGAGTGGGAGTATGCGGCGCGAGCCGGCACACAAACCCGTTTCTGGTGGGGAAACGGCATCCCCGCCTCGCGGCGCCTGGGCAATTTCGCGGATGAATCCGCAAAACATCTCGTCGGCGGCATCGTGAGCGGATACGACGATGGCTACATCAGGACGGCGCCCGTGGGCTCTTATGAACGCAATGCCTGGGGACTCTACGACGTGATCGGGAATGTCGGCGAATGGACGGCGGACTGGTACGGAGGGAATTACATCCGGACGCCGGAGCAAAATCCAAAAGGCCCATCGAGCGGACAGTTTCGGGTGATCCGCGGCGGATCATGGGCCAACGGACGGCTGCGGATCCGCTCTGCCAACCGAGACTGGGATACCCCGACGTATCGCTATGACAGTATCGGGTTTCGTTGTGCCCGCGATGTCGCCAAATAGAGGTTCCCAACCGACTGCAGGATGCCTGTGATGCAGATGTTTTCGATCGCCAGATTCTGCCCGGTGTTTGCTTGTGCGCTCCTCTTTTTTATCGGCCAGATCCCGCATTCCGCTGCTGTCGAGACCGACCCCTACGAGGCGGCTGTACAAAAGTCCGAGAACTTGATGAAACGGGGAGAGTTCGTGGAGGCCCTGTCGGCAGCCCAGGAGGCCATTCGCCTGGATGAGAAGCCGTTCGCCGGACATTACCAGGCCGCGCTGGCGCTCTATTACCAGGAATCGGTCGATCGGGCCGAACGATCTGCGCGAGCGGCCCTGGCGCGGGCGCCCGCGGACCAACGGGCCGTGGTCGAGCGGCTGATCGAGGCCATCGGGAAAAAGAGGATTTATTGGGAACGGACGAGGGCCGGGGATGACGCCCTGGCGAGGGGCTACATCACCAAGGCGGCGGCGGAGTACACCGAAGCGTGGCGGGCGATGCCGTCGCGTGCGGAGATCGGACTCAAAGCCGCCAAGCTGTGGGAGCAGAGGCAGGAATTCACGGAAGGGGCGAAAATTCTTCGCGAGCTGGCCAAGCAGACTCAGGATCCGGCAGTTGCCCAGGAAGCTCGGCATATGCTGAACGCCTGGAAGGACACATTGAGCAAACTGGGGTGGGAGAAGTGGAAGGAAGGGTACGAACTGTACGGGCGCTGGGACGAGGCTGATCGGTATTATTTTCATCAGGGTCGGGATTCCGAGACGGCGGAGAGCGTGGACTTGGCCCGTCGGGCTGTCAGCGCCCTCATGCTCGCGTTCGATGCGCTTCAGCACCAGGACTATGCGGTCTCAGCGGCGGCGATCCTGGCCTGGGAGAAGAAGGACGCCGACGCCATCGCGCTGCTGGGACGGGGAGCCAGGGAAGCCGGCCTGAGGGTGGAGCAGATTCTGAAGGAACCGCGCGTGCGTCGTTTGGCGGGGAATGAGCAGTTCGTGGCCTTCCTGGAGGCGACCTATGGTGCCTCGGCTGTCACGGCATCCGCGGCCGTGCGTCGCGAGTTGACGGACCTGTCCGGTCTGTGGGACTTGTCGGCCGGGCCGTTTCCATTCGGCCCCATGCGCATTGTCCAGCAAGGCGCGGATGTGACCATCACTATCGAGCGAAACGACAATGCCCATTACCCCGGCGCCAAAGCGGGGAGTCTGCAGTTTGAAGGGGTGCGGCAAGGCCAGCGGTTGACGGGGTCCCTGATCCTGTATGGCGCCAAGGGGAATTGTCCGAAGGAAACGGCCAAGGTCGCAGTCGAGTTGTTGCTCTCGGACGACGGGCTCGAGATCATTTCGATCCCTCCCCGTCATTACCTCGTCAGCAAGGGACAGGGAGGGGGCAGCACGTGCGAAGGAAAGGCCGAGGACCATGATTCCTATTACTGGACGAGAACCACGGGTCGGTGAAGGGATTCGGCAGAGCTGTTCGGTGGGTCAGGCCGGTGCGGTTCCCGCGCGTGCCATCTTGGGCATTCTGATGCTCTACGCCGTCACCGTGTCTTGCGAGGACATGAGGGCGGACAGGGCCTACGTCCATGGAGACTATGAAGCTGCCGTCAAGGAACTGCGGGACCTGGCTGAGCATGGCGAGGCGAGGGCTCAATACGACCTCGGCCTTTTGTACGATACGGGGCAAGGCGTGGCGCATGCGCCCGATGCCAGGGCTTACCTGGCCGGCCGGATGACGACCGAGCAGATCGCCAGGGGGCAGGAACTGATTCGTGCGTATATGGAAAGGAAAAAAACGCAG
>SCVQ01000204.1 GCA_004296865.1 Nitrospirota bacterium | reverse complement strand
GAAGCGGGGCCCTTGCGGGAGGAACCCACCCTGGCAGATCCGCGGCGCCAGCGTCGGGTCGCGGCCTTGCAGAAAGCCGACCACGGCGTCGATCGAGTCGAGATAGGCCGAGTGCAGCGCCAGCATCTGCCTGGCTTCACCGGGGAGGTCGGACATCGTGCGAAGCCGCTTGAACACGCGCGTCAAGCCAGCCCGGGAGAAAAGGGCCAGGACCATTTCGATTCCGACATCCGCCTGTGCGACGGCGTAGCCGCGCGAGCGGAGAAAGCCCGTCAAGTAGGCCGTCGCGGGGTACGGTGTATTGAGCTGGGTCAATGGCGGAATGACCAGTAATGCAGTGACAGCCGTCATAACAGAGAACTACCACACCTGCCGGCCTCACCTCCAGGGCTCGTTCCGCTTTGCCCTGGCATCGCATCACAGCCTGTGCTATGTGATAGAGCCGAGGAAGGGTGAACCGAGGGGTGAACCAAGATGGAGGGTACGCCAATGACGACAGTTCGATCGAAGGCTCTGGCGAAGACCCTGGTCTCTGTTTTGATAGCCGGCGCGTTCCTTGCGGCGTTCTGGTCGGCGGGTTTGGCTCAGGAGATGCCGATCTAAGTAGCGGCGGGTTTATGGAACCCAAAAAACCACCGACAGGCTTGTGGTCAATACGGCTCAACCGGAGACAGGTGCTCAAGGGGCTCGGCAAGGGGCTCGGATTGTTCGGATCGGCTCTGGCGCTCGGTGGTCCGCTGGATGTGGCCCGAGCGATCAGCCCAACGGTCTCAAGCTCAGACGGCGGCCAGAGAGGGTCGCAGGTCGTCACTGGAGTCGTTCCACGCCGCCCGTTTGGTCAAACCGGAGTCGAGGTTTCGGCCCTCTGCTTCGGCGGCGCCCATTGGGGGCGGATGAGCGACGATGCCGAGGCGATCCATATCCTGCATGAAGCGATCGATGCCGGCGTCACCTTCCTGGACAATGCCTGGGAGTACAACGGAGGCCGGAGCGAAGAATTAATGGGCAAGGCGATCCAAGGACGGCGGCAACAGGTCTTTCTTATGACCAAGGTCTGCACGCATGGCCGGGACAAGAAGGCGGCGATGGAACAACTGGAGCAGTCTTTGCGGAGGCTGCGCACGGACTATCTGGACCTCTGGCAGATTCACGAAGTCATCTATGAGGATGACCCGGATCGCCATTTTGCCACAGGCGGTGCGGCGGAGGCACTGCTGGAGGCCAAGAAACAGGGCAAGGTCAGGTTCGTCGGCTTTACCGGTCACAAGCATCCCGCGATCCATCTCAAGATGCTCGCGCGGGACTTTCCGTTCGATTCCTGTCAGATGCCGTTGAACGTGTTCGACGGCACCTATCGCAGCTTCGAGCGGGAGGTGTTGCCGGAGGCCAATCGCCAGGGCATTGCGGCTTTAGGCATGAAGACCTTCAGCGGCAATGCCGAGCCGATCAAACAAGGGATCATCACGCCGGAAGAAGCCCTGCGCTACGTCCTGAGCCTGCCGGTCGCCACGGTGGTGAGCGGAATCGATTCGCGTGCCGTGCTGCGGCAGAATCTCGACATCGTCCGCCGCTTTGCACCGATGCCGGCGCAAGACATGGCCACGCTCAGGACCCGCGTCGCCGCCTATGCGGCAGACGGACGTTTTGAACTCTTCAAATCATCGAGGGCTTATGACGGACGCATCGGTCGGGAACAGCACGGGCTTTCGTTTTGAGGCGATCCGGTCCGTCCCGGACGAGGGCGCTCAAGCCCCGTCGTCGGCCTTCCTTCACCCGCCTTCCTTCACCGGGGCTTGAGCAGGTTCAGCGCGAGTTGTCGGATCGACACCGTGAGCGAGTCGGCCATGGTGTGGAGATCATCGTGCAGGGAGAGGAGGTCCGCTGCCCGGACTTCGGACGGCTGGAGTTGTTCGGGCTGGATTTGAAAGAGGGTGGCACCGCCGGCCGTATGGGGGCAGACGGATACCATCCATTGATGAAGCAGCTTTCCGCTGAATTTCAGGTCTGCGAGGTGCGCAGCGATCAATTCCGGATAGACGGTGGAGGTGGAATAAAACCACACCTGCGGCATTCGCACGAGCCCGCCGCTTGGCCGGAGATGCCCTTCGCATGACCAGCAAGGCGGCACCAATCGCAGGCTGGCCAGGGCATAAACCAACGGCACCATATGCGGTTCAATCGGATGTTGGGCCGGCTCGGAGGAGAGAAAGCGGGGCGCGTCCGGACAACGAGTGGAACAGCCGCAGCAACAGTGCGTTGAGCGGGATGGACAGCCGCAGACTTTGTCGCAACTGGGACAAGGACGGCGTTCCCGGTCGGTCGGCTGCTGCAGGAGGCACGTCAAATCGTCGGCGCGCGTACGTGCGGCCTGCTCCTGTTCGGGGAAGGGAATCAGTTCCATGGAAACCCCCTGGGGGAACCCATTTGGGTATCGGCCGCTCGCTCTGTAAACTTGAGAGGTTCGCCTGCCCTGTTTGCCTGTGAGGAGGCCCGGCGGCGGGCGGACATAAGGACTGTACGGAGGTTCCCCAATGAACATTGCTGTTATGGGCGTCGGCCTGATGGGACGGCCGATGGCCGAACGGTTGAAGGCGACGGGCCGCATGGTCACGGTCTATAACCGGACCGCAGACAAAGTCGCGGACCTGCCGAAAGCCGGGATCGCGGTGGCGGCCAGTCCGGCCGAAGCGCTCCGCGCCGGGGATTGCGTGGTTGTGATGCTGGCCGATGCCCAGGCGATCCGCGAGGTGTTGCTCGCGCCGGCGGCTCGGCAGGAACTCAGAGGCCGCACCGTGATTCAGATGGGCACGATCGGTCCCCGGGAGAGCCAGGAGTTTCAGCGTGTAGTGCAAGCAGCCGGCGGGGACTATCTGGAAGCGCCGGTCCTGGGCAGCATTACGGAGGTGAAAGAACAGCGGCTCTTGGTCATGGTCGGCGGCACCGCGGCACAGTTCGAACAGTGGGCCGGGCTGCTCAAAGCGTTCGGCCCCGAGCCGCGCCTCATCGGCTCGGTGGGATCGGCCGCCGCGCTCAAGCTGGCGCTGAATCAACTCATTGCCGCGGAGATCGCGGCGTTCTCGCTCAGCCTGGGGTTGGTTCAGCGGGAAGGGATTGCCGTGGAGACCTTCATGGATATCCTGCGCCAGAGCGCCCTCTTTGCCCCCGCGTTCGAGAAGAAACTCCCGCGCCTGCTCCAACGCGCCTACACCGATCCGAACTTCTCCGCCCGGCACTTGCTCAAAGACGTAGACCTGTTTCTCAAGGAAGCGGCAACCGTCGGGCTCAATGTCAGCAGCTTGGAAGGCGTGCGCCCGCTCTTGGGAAAGACCGTCGAGCAGGGCCTGGCCGACGTGGACTATTCAGCGCTCTTCGAGGCGGTGAATCCGGGGAAGTAAGGAAGGCTACTTCAAGTTGTGAGGTTCAGCTCCGAGAGCCGCTGAACCACCAGAGCTAGGTCTGTTCGGGTGACTGATGAGTCGCAAGGAAGCCCTCAGTTCGAGTTTGAAGCGGCTCCCCGGATCAGACAAATCTAATCACTAGACCTACAAATTGAACATATCAGATCAGAGGACTCAAAAAGTCTCACGTGAAGGCTCAAAACGTCAGAACCTTGTCCGAGTTCATAACCCACAGAGCCAGTTGGCTTATCGTGCTGGTCTCAACGCCCTCGATCAGTTTCAGCGCCTGGATGCCACGTCCCTCGGCGCAGGTGCCGCAGATCTTGATCTGCCCCCCCTTCCCAATGACCGCTTTGAACATCCGCTCGATGTTGTAATAGCCCTGTGGGGTGGTCTGGTTGGGCAAGGCGGCGGTCACGGCGTCCGCCATCAGAAACACCCGAACCTCGGCATCGGCCTGCTCCTGCTGCAATTTCATCGCAAGACGCAAGGCATTGTAAGCTTTCTCTGAGCCATACGGCGCGTCATTGAGAATAAACAGAACCGTCATAGTCGTTTCTCCGTTCAGGTGGTTAGCTGCCCTTCGCGCCCCATGGGTTTAGCCGTTGGCTCAACCTTTTGAGCAACAACCGCTTTCCTTGTAGCCATAGGCCAACTCAAAGAAGCTTGCGCTTGAGAGCGTGTGCGTTTCGATCGGCAGGTTCTGGAACTGTGTCCTAAATTCTGCGGTCTGATGCGCACGCTCCCAGGCCTCTTTGCTTTCCCAGGTTCCGTACACCACGTACTCCTGAGGAGTTTTCAGCGACCGGTGAACCCTTATCTCAATGCATCCAGGTTGGCCGCTCATAAACTCCGCAAGCGCGCGATGAAGGGATTCGAACTCATGGACCTTGGATGGCTGGATATGAAAGCTCACCA
>SCVQ01000203.1 GCA_004296865.1 Nitrospirota bacterium | reverse complement strand
ATGTTGTGGAAGCCCTGGACCAGCCTGGGCTCTGCCGGAAGCCCCAGTCCTACGCCACCAGGATTGGCCAGTCCTGCCAAGCCCGCCTCCCCTATTGTTCCTCCTGGCTTTCAGCTCCCTGGCTCACTGACGAGCCCGGCGCCTTCGGCTCCCGCCACGCCAGCTCAGCCGCTCGTGCGCGTCCTGGGGACGTTTGCGGTAGACGAAGAAGATCCAACCAAGCAGGTGTGGCGCTATTTATTGTCCACGGGCGAGGCCCTGACGGCGACCGAGATTGCCGGGCGCTATGGTCTCACCGTCTCAGAAGCCCGAGGTCCCGGTTTCCCCCGGCTCCTCGGCGAAGGAGTGGTCTATGGACCAAGCGGCGATTAATGCGCTGGCCTTGTATACGGCGATTTTCTGGCTCGGCGGGTTCACGGTCGGGCTGATTACCAAGCTCTTGATGCCTCCGCACTAACGCGGGGGCCCTTCTTCTGGAGGCACCCAGGAGCGCGGGTGGGCGAATCCACCGTTACCAAGGAGGTGCGGTATGGACAGGGTCATTCAGAAGGTGTCGTTGGGGGTGTTGGGGCTGGGGGTGGCGCTGGCTGTGCCGGCGCTGTCGTATGCCCAGGCGACCAACATCTTTCCGGTCTCCTCGGACGTGGCCACGATCAAGGGGGATCTCTTGCTGTGGGCCACGGCGTTGATCGGGGTCGCCCTGGCGATCTACGCCTTTAAGCGCGTCCGGGCCTTGGTCCGGTAGCGCCGAGGGGTGGGCGAGGGAGCGCGCCCCTCGTCTGCTCTTCAGGCAGGAAGGAGCACCGAATGACAGCCACAGCGATTCACACGATCGGACAGACATTGCAAGGGGATTTGATTGCCTGGGGAGCGGCCGCCATTGGATTGGCCGTCATCGCCGCGGGGGTGAAGTGGATCATGCGCCTGTTGGCCTAGCGACAGGGCGGCCGATTCATCCCGGCCAGCCTTGATCGGCGAAGCTATAGAGGCGCTCGTCGCCCAGAATCAGATGATCCAGCACGGTGATGCCGAGGTGATCGGCAGCGGTACGGAGCCGGGCCGTGAGGACCTGATCCTCCTGGCTGGGGGTGGGATCGCCGGAGGGGTGGTTGTGGACGCAAATCAGGGCGCAGGCGTTCATCAAGATCGCCGGTTTGAAGACTTCGCGGGGATGCACAATGCAGAGGGTGAGTGAGCCGGTGGACACGATATTCACGCCGATAATGGCGTGCTTGGCATCCAGACAGCAGACGGCAAACTGTTCTCGGTCCAACCCCTCAAAGAGAGGCCGCAAGGCCAGGGCGGCCGATTGGGAGTCGGTGATCGTACGGGATGGAGTGGGATACCCCGGCTCACGGACCAGGCTGATCCGGTAGCAGGGCACACGGTAGGACACGGACAAGGAATGATTGACTGACACGGATTTCGCCATGACACCCCTCCTTTTACAAAAAAACACTTTTAGCCCCACCCCTCACAAACTCAGGGGGTGTGGGCGGAAGG
>SCVQ01000202.1 GCA_004296865.1 Nitrospirota bacterium | reverse complement strand
ACCGGCGGGAGAAGGCACGGGGCTGGGCCTCTGGGCGGTGCGCACCATCGTCATGAGCCTGAAAGGCCAGGTGACGTGCGAGACGGAGGTGGGGCGAGGGACCACGTTCATCGTGAGGCTGCCGGTGATTAATAAATTGACTCATTGAGTGATTGACGATTGCACAGAATTGACGATTGACGGATTCCGACAATCTTGGCAATCGTCAATCACGGAATCGTCAATCCTGGCAATCATCCATGGAGGTTCGGAATGGCCACGATCTTGATTGCGAATGCGGACCACAGATTCAGCGAGGTGCTGCGGAGCGTGTTGACCACCTATCATCACGAGGTCGTGGTGGCCCGGACAGGGGAAGAAGCGATCAAGCTCTTTGATGCCGTGAACCCAGCGCTGGTCCTGCTGGATCTGGCCCTACTGGGAAAGCCGGGCCTCGAGGTCCTGGCACAGATCAGGGCTCGGTCGCCGCACCTGCCGGTCATGATCCTGACGGGCGAGGTCAGCCTCCAGATCGAGGATCGGGCCCGCGAAATGGGGGTCACGGACGTCCTGCGGAAGCGGCTCAAAATGGACGTCATCATGCAGGCGATCAACCATGTCTTCCTGCAGGCCGGGCGCCAGGGCAAGGCCGCTCCAGCCATCGCATCCCCCGGGAAGCCGGCCACCATCCTGATCGTGGACGACGAGCCGGAAATATGCGAGATGGTGGGCGAGTTCCTGGGGCGGCGCGGGTACCGGACCACGATCGCATACAGCGGAGAAGAGGCTCTGGCGAAGGTCAAACAGGAGCCGCCTGATCTCGTGTTGCTGGATATCTACATGCCGGGTATCAACGGGGTGGAGGTGCTGAGGCAACTGGTCAAGGACCGGTTTGCCGGCGGTGTGATCATGCTGACGGCCAGCCAGGATGAGCCGCTGCTCAAGATAGCGCTGGACCTGGGCGCCTTCGACGTGTTGCCCAAGCCGGTGAATCTGGAGCAGGTCGAGCTGGCCGTCATGGTCAAGCTGGTCCTGAACGAACCCGACGCGTCACCCGGCCCGCACCGGTGAGTGGCGGAAGAGGACCTCAGATAGCCTGACGCTCCCGCAACAACGTCAGTATCTTGTCGGCGGCGGCCTCCGGTGCGGTGGCGGTACTGTCGATCCGCAGCTCAGGGGTAAGCGGCGCCTCGTAGGCATCTTGAAGTCCAGGCACCGTGGCCGACTCTCTTGCCAGGCCTTTCTTGTACGTTCCCTTCTTGTCGCGTTCCATGCAGACCTCCAGCGGGCACTCGACCGCCACCTCGATGAAGTTGGAAATCAGCCTGCGGGCAAAGTCCCGGTAGGCCCGCCGATTGGCCGTGGCGTCGAAGATCACGGTCACGCCCTGGGCGACCAGCCGGCTTCCGAAGAAGGCCAGCGCTCGGTAGAACAGATCGCGCTCGTCGCGGGAATAGGTGGGGGCGGGGGTGAGCACCTGACGCAACGCATCCGACTCCAAGACCTCCACGCGCAGTCCCAGCGCGTCGAGCTTGGGCTTGAGCGCCGCCGCGATCGCGCTCTTGCCGGAGGCCGGGAGCCCGGTTAACCAGATGGCGACACTCTGGGGAATTGACGATTGAATCATTGACGATTGAGTGATTTCCGGAATTGAGTGATTGCCAGGATTGACGGATTCAGATAATTCTTGGCAATCGTCAATTCTGTGCAATCCTTCAATTCTTCAGATACCGATTCACCGCCGCCGGATCGAACCGCTTTTCTGCCAGCACGTTCCGGATGAAGTTGAAAATGCTGTGCCGCACCGAAAGGGACAGCTTGGGGTACCAGAGCGGGCTGGCGATGACGAGGCCGCGGAAGGCAAAGAACGGCGCGGCGCATTCCGTGATCGCGTGATCCCCGCTGGCCGTTTCGTAGTCGTCCCAGAACCGACGGAATAAGACCTCGAAGGGTCCGCGCAGCGTTCCCCACCGGCACAACGAGAAAAACAGGTAGTTGATCGTCATGGCGGTCACGTCGTCGGCGGGCTCGCCCCATTCGCCCCGCGAGCGGTCCAGCACGCTGAAGTCCGTCCCACGGCGGAACAGCACGTTCCAGGGGTGAAAGTCGCCGTGGACCTGGGAGAGGCGGCCGGCCCGGCTCCTGAGTTTCCATCGCCAGCGGTTGCAGGACTCCTCAATGGAGCGCAACAGGTCCTCCGTGATGAAGCCGAAGCGGCGGGGGTAGCTGTCCGTCAGACCCATGATGCATTCCCCGTGGCCGATCAGCTCGCGAAGCCGGCGCCGATACAGGTCCGGGTGGCGGCGCTTGACCCGATGAATCTGCGCCGCGTAGCGGGCCAGCGCTCCGGTGCGATCCCGGTCGCCTCTCTGCAGCCGCCCGGTCCGCCCCAACCGTTCCAGGTCCTTGTGATACGTTGCGCCGTCCGCCCAGTCCGTCAAGACGAAAAA
>SCVQ01000201.1 GCA_004296865.1 Nitrospirota bacterium | reverse complement strand
GCTCTTCCGATCTGTCACTCGTCACGTGTCACTCGTCACGGTAAGCACCACGCACTCTATGACCAAGAACATTTATACAGGCAAAGTCGTCACGCTGAACCTTGAAACGGTGACGTTGCCTAACGGCCAGTCGGTCGAATTGGAAATCATCCGCCACCCCGGCGCCGCCGCGATGGTCCCGATGAAAGACGACGGCACGGTCGTGCTGATTCGTCAATACCGCCATGCGGCCGGCGGTTTCATCTACGAGATTCCAGCCGGCAAGCTCCATCCTGGCGAGGACCCGCGCGACTGCGCCGCTCGTGAGTTGGAAGAAGAGATCGGTTATCGCGCCGCAAAGCTGGAGTTGCTGTTCAGCATCTTCACCGCACCGGGGTTCGCGGACGAAGTCATTCACATCTACCTGGCGACAGGACTTATGTCTGGCAAGCAGCAACTCGACCACGACGAAGTTCTGGATGTCATCGAAATGCCGTTGGACAAAGCGCTGGCGATGATCACCGACGGCACGATCCGCGACGGCAAGACGATCATCGGCCTCCAGTCGGTCTATCTGCAAGCGCAAAGAAAGACGTCAGAAAAGTAGCCCCCCTTTTCTCTTGCCAAGCTGTTCTTTCACTCCCTGGCAGGTACTGAAAAGTGCCGCCCAAGTCTTGAAGCCTAACGTCCAGGTTTCAGCCGCGGCGCCTCGCGCTTCGCACCAAGCGCCGTCGGCTGCAAACCGTGTTAGGCGGCTCCGGACTCTTTCATCCTTTGCACAGTCTTCGTTAAGTCGCTCGACACGAGTTCGGCGAAGTGCCGGACTTCTTCCTGCTGCCAATTAGCAGATTTCTCGTCAGCTGAGTACCCATAGAAGAACGCGTGGGCGGCTGCCGCTTCGCGCACGCGGTAAGTCAGCCGTTGGAGATCGCGGTACGCCCGCTCAAGGTCCGCATCGTCTAGTCGCTCAGCTGGAGTGAGAGCCAGCAGCTCGAAGTGACGCCTCGCGTCGAATTCGAACGAATCGACGACTCGCGCGGCCCACTCCCACACGTCTGCCCGTGCGGTTCGTGTCTTCGAGAGTATGTCCTGCAACTGACTGACAGCTCCAGTGTTGTGCTGAAGCTCTTCAAATTGGCGACCCCTGAGATGCCGAATCTGTTCCGCTCGGTCGCGGGCGCGGCTGCTACGCTTGGCTGCCTCCTGTGCTCGCTGCTGCCTCGCGGACAGCCACAAGGCTATCGGCACGCCGCCGACGACACCTGCCACAGTGCCGAACCAATTCCCGAGGGCCCCGTCTCTGAATTGTTCGTTGTCCCAGCGGATCGCGAAGTATCCAATGGGAATGGCGATCAGCACCGAGGTGACTATCCAAGAGATGGCATTGGCCATTTGAAAGCCTGTCGCTCTGACCGCCTAACTATTGAGTAGATTGGTCAGCCTATCCCCGCTGATGAGTTTTGCAGTTACGGCAAATCCTATAAGCTTTTTCAGCACTTAGCAAGAAATTTTCAGCTCTCTGGAGCATGGCAAACACTGCATGTCTTGTCGGCCTATTCCAGCGTACCTACACAGCTCTCCAGTCCCAATCCGAGGCGATCAGCGGGGCTAGGGATTCTCCTCCCACCCCGATTGAACACATGCGCGTTGATCATCGTTGTGCTCACATCCTAAGGGAGATAGGTCCATAAGCGACCTGTCTCCCCTTCATTTTTCTATTTTCAGCTCGGATGAAGGGATGGACACGCTCCATAGCTCCTATAGTGGCATGGCCGTGAGCGAACTTCACCGAAGGAGCGGGATATTTTAGTCAGGCTCTCTGGTCTATCTAGTCTTCGCTGAGCGGGTGGCGTCGAGCGGACGCTTTCTCACCCGCCCACCCCAGGTGCGCCAAGGCGCACCCTTATCCCGTGCGCGCGCAGCGTAAGGGGTCCCACGGGGGGATGGGGTGCGCGACGCGAGGAATAACGAGCGTCACGTTTGCGCACGCCGCCGAGTCGGTGAGGTGGCCGGGTACGCGAGCATTCACCCGTTGCAGCTTCGGAGCAACGGGTACCCGGGCTGCTCGGCGACAGGACCCGCTCAGCGTCCCCCCGGGCTCTAGGCTGATGCTATTTTGCAGAGACTCGTTATTTGTAGGTGTGCTTGCTCTTGATGCCCACGCCGATGACCCGCAATTTGTCTGCCGGCTGGTCTATCTCATAGAGGATTCGATAGTCTCGATCGATCCAGACACGAAGCACACCTTCGCGTCCCTCAACTTTATCGTACCCGCGCGGTCTTGGATTCTCTCCGAGGTCCAGAATGGTCCTGAATGCCTTGACAAGAATCTGATCGGGAAGATCCATCAATTCTTTCCTGGCAGATGGCTTGACGGCGATTTTCATCGCTTCGAAAGTTTTTGAATGCGCCGCAAAATCTCCG
>SCVQ01000200.1 GCA_004296865.1 Nitrospirota bacterium | reverse complement strand
GAGCCCTTGATGCGGCTGTCGATGCTGGATGCGCTCAAGGCGGTGGGCTTCGAGGTCCGTGCCGCGGCGACGGGGGATGAGGGGCGCGAACTCCTGCATAACGAGACATTCGACGTCGTCATTACCGATCTCCGGCTTCCGGGAGCGAATGGTCTCGACCTGTTGCAGTTGTGCAAACAGCGCTCGCCGCGGACGGAGGTGATCGTGATCACGGCGCATGGCTCGGTGGAGACCGCGGTCGAGGCGATGAAGCGGGGCGCGTACGACTACATCACCAAACCCTTTGCGATGGACGAGTTGCTGTTGATCGTCGAGCGCGTTACGAAGGTGCTGGCGCTCCGGCAGGAAAATCTTCTGCTGCGGGATGAGTTGGAGGGGAAGTTCAGTTTTCAAGGGATTCTCGGCAAGAACAACGACATGCGGGAGGTGCTGGAAAAAATCAAGCTGGTGTCCGCGACGGACTCCACCGTGTTGATTGTCGGGGAAAGCGGAACCGGCAAGGAACTGGTGGCCAATGCCATCCACCGCAACAGCCCGCGTCGAGATCAAGCCCTGATCAAGGTGAGCTGCGCGGCGCTGCCGGAAACGCTGTTGGAGGCTGAGCTGTTCGGACATGAAAAGGGTGCGTTTACCGGCGCGCTCCGGCAACGGCGGGGTCGCTTCGAACTGGCCCACAAGGGCACCTTGTTTCTCGATGAAATCGGGGAGATTTCTCCTGTGGTCCAGGTCAAATTGCTCCGGGTGCTCCAGGAGCGGCAGTTCGAACGTGTCGGTGGAAACGAGACTGTTGAAGTGGATGTCCGGCTGGTCTGTGCGACGCAGAAGGATCTGAAGAAAGAGGCGCAGCAGGGACGGTTCCGGGAGGACCTCTATTATCGTTTGAACGTGGTGCCGGTGCGACTTCCGCCTCTGCGTGAGCGGAAGGAAGACGTGTTGTTGATCGGCGAGCATATGCTGCAGACCCGTTGTGGCAGGATGAACAAGTCGCTCAAAGGGTTTTCGCAATCGGCCCAGGAACTGTTGCTCCGCTACTCATTTCCGGGCAACGTCCGAGAACTGGAAAACGTGATTGAGCGGGCGGTGGCGCTGGGGCGGGAGCATGACGTGGTGCAGCCCTGGGATTTGTGCGGCTTTCCGTCCTGTCCGTACCTCGGCGGCGCGCCGCAGGAAGCTTGCGGGTTTTGCGCCGAAGGTCTTACCGGGAGGCGAGACAAGCCCGCCGCGCTGGGGGCCCTCGCAGCGGCGCGGGAGCAGTTTGAACGGGACTATATCCTGGCCGTTCTTGAACAGGCGCAGGGGAGCAGGACGGAGGCGTCGAAAATTCTGGGCCTGTCCAGGAAGGCCTTGTGGGAAAAATGCAAGCGGTATGGCATCATGCGCGGGAAGCCCGGGGAAGAAGAGGAGTAAGCGGGGCTCAGGAGGCGTCCGGTCCCCCCTCCCACAGCTTGACGGTCCGATCCCAGGAGGCGCTGGCGAGGTGGAGGCCGTCGGGTGAAAAGGTCACGCCGCGCACCGCTCCCGTATGGGCCTTCAACGTTTTGAAGTTGCGGCCCGAGGCCAGGTCCCAGAGTTTGATGGTCTGATCGTCGCTGGCACTGGCGAGGACCTTGCCGTCAGGAGAGATCGCCAGCGAACGGACCCATGCGCCGTGTCCTTTGAGCGTACGAAGCTCAGTCGTCTGTGGCATTTCAAAGAGCTTGATCGTGGTGTCGCGACTGCCCGTAACGAGGAGGTTGCCGTCCGGCGTGAAGGCCATGGCGCCGATCCAGAAATTCATTGGCTTCTGGAAGCCGCCCTCGTCTTCGACGTAATATCCGCGGTACTCCGTCGTGTCGTCGTCCTGGATGTCCAGCCAGTGCCCGTTGTGCAGTATCTTCTCCTCGCCGCTGGGGAGCACTTCCCAAATTTTGATCTTTCCGATATCGGACCCGCTGGCCAGATGGATGCCGTCCGGTGAAAAGGCGACCACGGGAGACCAATGGTGATCGTACTGGTCTTTGCCGAGCAGCGTCATCAGCTCGGTCCCGGTGGTGATCTCCCAAATCTTGATGTCCTTGTTATGGCTGCCGCGGGCCAGCATGAGCCCGTCCGGGGACAGCGACAGACAGCACACATTGTGGTCGTACCGGCTAAACAGGAGCCTGGTGGGTTCACCTGTTTTGGGGTTCCACAGTCTGATCGTCCGATCCTCGCTCCCTGTGGCAAGGGTCTGGCCGTCGGGGGTGAAGACCGCCGAGCGGATGTCGTGCGTGTGGCCGCGCAAGGATCGGAGCAAGCGGCCAGTCTCGATGTCCCAGATGCGTACGAGCCGGTCCGCTCCGCCGCTAGCCAAGGTGAGCCCGTCCGGGGCATAGGCGACGGTCCAGACACCCTGCGAGTGGCCCTGGAAGGTTTTGACTTCCCTGCTCCCGGCTTTCCAGTAGTCGAGCAAGTCGACGGCCGGACGTGCAGCCGTCTGTTCGGGTGCCAGTCCGGCCTGGCTCCCCGGAAAAGCCTGTGGGGTGAATGGATCAGCCATTAATGAGGGTCTCCTTACGGGTTCTGTTCGACGGCACGGCCCCAAACAGCCTCCGTCCGCAGCATTTGCAAATGCCGGGGAGGGGTGGCTATAATCACGCGTCGCTTCATGTGAACTGTCGAATCATAAGAGAAGCTTTGGAAGCAAGTCAAGCTGTCCCCTGGCCTCGAACGCCATGAGTTCCCTGCCGATGAGTGAGATGTCCAAGACAGTCTGATCGTTCATACGAACCAGCAGGAGAGACGCGTCCATGGAAATCAGGTTTCAGCCCGCCCTCCTTCAGGAAGTGATCGACTCGTTCGTCGAGAAAACGGAACGGGAGGGGGATCCCACCTATTACAAAGAGTTCCACGAACTGGCCGATCCGATCTACGAACGGTTCACGTTGGATGATCGCGAAGCCGAATTCAAAAAATTGTACCAGTATTTTTTCGGGACGTGGGGGTTCTCGGACATTATCCGGGACGCGTTCGAGGAGTTTCCGTCGCTCAAGGAGCGGGTCGGGATCGTCTTGATCAAGGGCGTCCTCAAGGAGGATCAAGAAGGCGTCGATATTCTTCGGAAATGGGGGTCGG
>SCVQ01000199.1 GCA_004296865.1 Nitrospirota bacterium | reverse complement strand
GTCAGGTGGAGAAGCCAACCGCGCGGTAAGCCCACCAGGGAACTGACCGCTACAAATCTCGAATCCCACCAAGCATCAATCACCTCACGATGAGCTACGTTTAACAGGACACTGAACAAGGCGAAGCGTTAAGGCGACAGGCTTAGGAAGCGGCCTGTCGCCTTTCTATTTTTCTTTTGTTGCGAACTCACTTCAAAGGGGTGGCATGGCCCCAGAGCGGAATTTGCCGAAGGAGCGGGGCGCCCATCGAGACTTTGCCAGGAAGGAAAGCGGAAACTGACTGAGTCCGCGAAGGAATTTCCGAAGGCTTCCGCCTGGCAAAGCCCGAAAGGGCCGCTCCGAGAGGCGCTGGAGCGAAGGGGCCATGCCACCCCGACCTCCATCCTTCGTCAGCCGATCAGAGTCCGGGACGCGCGGCGGGGTCGGAGTGACTCGCCTTGATTTTTGGCAAGAATCGGCATAGCGTAGAGGCAGAAAGGGAAATGAAGATGGAAAATCACTTTACGGCGGTTTTTGAGCAGGACGGGCCTTGGTGGATCGGCTATGTCGAAGAACTGCCGGGAGCCAATACTCAGGGGGCAACTCTCGATGAGGTACGCGAAAACCTGAAAGAGGCGGTCGCGATGGTTCTCGACGCCAACCGCGCATTGACTGAAAAAGAACTGGCTGGCCGTTCCGTTATCAAGGAAGAATTAGTGATTTCAGCCCCATGAAACGTCACGCCCTTCTGGCGCACTTGCATACGCATGGGTGCCAGCCCATCAAGAAGCTGACCTCCTCGGTTCCCCGACATACTGAAATTTCAAATCGCCTTGCTGCCAAGATCTGCAAGGATCTCGGAATACCCCAACCATAGCGTACTCCTCGCCGCACGGCACCCTTTGTCCAGTTTGGCGAAAGGCATCAGCTTGTGGGGCTCTGCCTCATCCACCTCAGCAGGACTCCGTGCTCGATAGATCATTGAGCACACTATTCCGATTTTCCAGAGCCCCGATCTGAAGCCATGGGCCTGCCAATCGTCAGCCCTCTTGCCGAAGAGACCCGAAGGTGGGATCATGACTACACTGCGATGATCACTCACTGATCGAGACAGGCGCCGCTTCGGATGAAGCGGCGTCAAGCAGGAGGTGCTGCCATGATGGTACGGGAGGTCATGTCAACCGGGGTTCTGACGGCCAGAGGAACGGACACCGTGCGCTCAGTCGTTGTCAAGATGCTCAGTCGCCATTGCGGGGCAGTCCCGGTCGTGGACGATGGGGATCGCCTCGCTGGCATCATCGCCGTGCGCGACGTGATGCTGCCGCTGTATCCCCAATACGGCGACTACATCCATGACAACGTGCACAGCCGGGACTTTGTGGAAATGGAGACCGGCTACCCGGAGGTGCTCACCAAGAACGTGGAAGAGGTGATGACCCGCAATCCGCTCACGGTGTCGCCTGACGATCCGATTCTCCAGGCCGCTTCGTACATGGGATTGAAGAACTTTCGGCGGATTCCCGTCGTGGAGCGCGGCAAGCTCGTCGGGATGGTCAGCATCGGAGATATCAATCGGGGGCTCTTCTTCGCTGAGCAGGAGGCGATGCTTCGCCAAGCCAGGTTCTGAGCGACCAGCGGTGGGCCTCGACGCCCTGAAGCCAGGGATCAGGCTGGTTTCCGAGGTCTGGCCTGCTGGCTCTCGGCCAGGACGACTAAATCCAGGCGCAGGACTTCGCCGAGGGACCAGGCCTGGAAAGGACATCCCCGCGGCTGATG
>SCVQ01000198.1 GCA_004296865.1 Nitrospirota bacterium | reverse complement strand
ATGAACCGCATGTCCACCCGCTTCACGCGCGTCCCGCCGACCGGGCGCACTTCATTTTCTTCCAAGACCCGCAACAGCTTGGTCTGCAACGGCAACGGCAGCTCGCCGATTTCATCCAAAAATACGCTGCCGCCGTCCGCCAATTCGATCAGGCCAGGTTTATCGGATACCGCACCGGTGAAGGCCCCTCGCACGTGGCCGAACAGCTCGCTTTCGACCATCCCTTCGGGCACCGTCGCGCAATCGATCACCTGAAAGGGCTTGTCTCGCTCCCGGCTTTGCTCGTGAATGGCCCGGGCGATCAATCCCTTGCCGGTCCCGGTCTCTCCGGTAATCAAGACGGTCGAACGCACCTGCGCAGCCTCGCCGATGCGGCGCATCACCTTCTGAAACGCTTCACTCGCTCCAACCAGGTTACCAGCTTGCATGTCGTGACGGAGACTTCGCTCAAAGGCCGAGTTCCGCCGGAGGATTTCCGACATCCGGATGGCCCGGTGCAGCCGCATTCCAAGGTCACCCGGGCGGACCGGCTTGAGAAGATAGTCGTAGGCGCCGCGCCGCATCGCATCCACGGCCGTATGCACGCCGCTCATCCGCGTGACGACCAACACTGGGAGGTTCCGGTCGATTTCCTGGATTTGGCTGACCAGATCCAGCCCGTCGATGCCCGGCAAAACCATGTCCGTGATCACCAGATCCACCGGCTGCTCGCCCAGCAGACGCAAGGCCCCCTCGGCCGTGGCCCGCACTTCAATCTGCATGTCCCCTTCGATTACTTTCAGGTCCGCTTCTTCGATGGCATGAAGCATCAACTCGGTATCGGAGGGATCGTCCTCAACCAGAAGGATCGTGAACGGGGCACGCGCCACTCCGGAACGGAACCGTGGTTCAACAGCAGCGGTCATAATACGTTCTCCTTGAGAGCTGTCGGCGGACAGCCACGCTGTGCCACCCCAGCGACAGGGCCTGGGCGTTCAAATCGATCGATTCAGTCCATCCTCCAACTCGACCACAGACGGACGTTCTTTTGTGAAGTCCCCGAGAACAGGGATGGTAAATACAACGGTGCAGCCGCCTTGGGCATTGGCGTCAATCCACACCTGGCCCCCGTAAAGATCCACGATCCGCCTGACGATAGTCAGCCCGATGCCACTACCGTGCACCGGGCCTGGATTCAGCCGAACGAACGGATCGAACACCCGCGCGCGCTGCGGAGCAGGAATGCCGAGGCCATTGTCTGCGACAGAGAACCGCACGCGATCCCCTTTGCGTTCCGCCACAACGTTGATCGCGAGACCCGGCCGGTCCCCGGAAAATTTAACGGCATTCGAAAGCAGATTGTCAAACACTTGCCGCAGGTAGGCTTGATGACAGGCCACCATCGGAAACTCGCCGCTCACCTGGACCTGCGCCCGCCGTCGTTCGAGTTCCCCGGCTCTGGCCTTCAGCACCTCGTTCAATACCAGGGCGGGGTCGACCGCTTCCACCGCCTCGCGCTGAGCGCCCACC
>SCVQ01000197.1 GCA_004296865.1 Nitrospirota bacterium | reverse complement strand
TCGGTGAGATAGTGTTCGGCTTGGAGGAGACGGTCGGGGGAAGAGAGCGGATGACGTTCGCCGACGAGGGATTCCACATGGGTGCGAAGCCTGGCTCTCACGGATGGCGTGCTTAGCACAGGCCCAAATCCTTGGCATTGGCAAAGACGGCGCCGGCTTTCTTCATGGCCTCGATCGCCCGTTTGCAGTCGCCCGGCGCGGCGTCGATTCCGAGAATGGCATCCTCCAGCACCACGACCCGAAAGCCCAGCCTGCAGGCATCCAGCACCGTGTTCTTGATGCAGTAATCGATCGCGATCCCGGTGATGTAGAGGGTTTCGATTCCGCAGTCGCGGAGCTGTTCTTCCAAGGGAGTGCCTTCAAAAGCGGAATAGGCTTCCTTCGTTGGATCGGTGGCTTTGGAAATGATCAGACAGCCGACAGGCAGCACGAGGGCTGGATGAAATTGGGCGCCCCGCGAGCCTTGCGTACAATGAATCGGCCAGGGGCCTCCTTGTTCTTTGAATGAGCGATGTCCCGGCGGATGCCAGTCGCGGCTGGCGATGACGTGGCAGCCCTTCTGGTGAAAGAGCTGGATATACCGGTTGACGAGCGGGATGATGGCGTCGCCGCCGGGAACTGCGAGGGCGCCGCCGGGGCAGAAATCATTTTGGATGTCCGTGACGAGCAACGCCGACTTGGCGTCCGGCTGCGGGATCTTCTGAGCGGCTCCAGTGCCTGGTTTCTTGGAGGGCTTCATGTGGAGAAAAGGCTTGCCTACAGGCAGCTCAAAATGGCCAGCCAGCGCGGCCACAGGGCGTGAGGGCCCCGAGGCGTACTGGAAAAGTACGTTGAGGGGTCCGAGTGCCCGAGAACAAAGTTGGGGGCCATTTTCAGCTGCCTGCTAGGAGACGATCTCGGTCCCGATCCCCTTGTCCGTAAACACTTCCAGGAGGATGGCATGGGGCATCCGGCCGTCGATGATGTGGGCTTTCTTCACGCCTCCGTCCAGCGCCATCAGGCAGGCATGGACTTTGGGGAGCATGCCGGCGCTGATCGTGCCTTTCTTGACCATGCGCTGCATGTCCTTGCGCGAGAGGGTGGAGACGTGGCGGCCCTTGGCGTCGCGGATGCCCTTCACGTCGGTCAGCACCAGCAGTTTTTCCGCTTGGAGCGCCGCGGCTACCGCGCCGGCCACCAGGTCGGCGTTGATGTTGTAGGAGCGGCCCTCGCGGTCGGTTCCGATGGGGGCGATCACGGGGATGAAGTTGTCTTGCTGGAGCTTCAAGAGGATTTGAGGGTCCACTGACTGCACCGCTCCCACAAGGCCGAAGTCTTCGTCCGGCGGCCCGTCCGGGTCCGTGCAGAGGCTTTCCGCCCAGGCCTTGGCGGTGAGCGGTTTGGCCTGGATGAGGCCGCCGTCCTTGCCCGTGAGTCCGACCGCCTTGGCGCCGTGCCGGTTCAGCAGAGCCACGATCTCCTTGTTGATCTTGCCGCCCAGGACCATTTCGACCACGTCCATCGTGGGCCGGTCGGTCACGCGCACGCCCTGTCGGAACTTGGCCTCCAAGCCGAGCCGCTTCAACATCTGATCGATCTGCGGCCCGCCGCCGTGCACGATCACGGGGTTGAGCCCCACGTATTTCAAGAGGACGACGTCCAGCGCAAACCGGTCCTTGAGGGCGTCCTCGGTCATCGCCTTCCCGCCGTACTTGATCACCACGGTCTTGCCAGTGAAGGTGCGGATGTAGGGTAGGGCCTCGACCAGCACGTCGGCTTTTTTGATCAACTTGTTCATAAAGGCAGCCCCTCAGCGATCAGCGTTCAGCATTCAGCCACAAGCAGTCGGATTTTACAAGGGATCAGCAGCAAACTCCTTGCTGTCAGTTGCCAGCGATCAGCGCTGAGTCGAAAAATTGACGACAGAAGGCTGAATGCTGATCACTTCTCAGAGGATGAACCGGCTGAGGTCTTCGGCCTTGGCGATGTCCTGCAGGCGGTCCTTCACGTACTGGGCGTCGATGAGGATGCGGCGCTCGGTCAGCTCCGGGGCTTCGAACAGGACCAGTTCCAGCACGCGCTCCATGATCGTGAAGAGGCGCCGGGCCCCGATGTTCTCGGTCCGCTCGTTGACCAGCGCGGCCGTGGCCGCGATCTCCTCCAAGCCCTCGCGCGTGAATTCCGCCGCGACCCCTTCCGTTTCCAGCAGGGCCCGGTACTGCGTGACCAGGGCGCCGCGAGGCTCGGTCAAGATGCGGATGAAGTCCGCCTTGGTCAGGGGCTCCAGCTCGACCCGGATGGGGAACCGTCCTTGGAGCTCGGGGATCAGGTCCGACGGTTTGGCGACGTGAAAGGCCCCGGCGGCGATAAACAGAATATGATCCGTGCGGACCGGGCCGTATTTGGTGTTGACGGTCGAGCCTTCGACGATGGGCAGCAGGTCCCGCTGCACGCCCTCGCGCGACACGTCCGGCCCCGCGAACTTTTCGCGCCCGGCGATCTTGTCGATCTCGTCCAGAAACACGATGCCGGCTTGTTCCACCTTGGTGACGGCTTCGCGGGTCACCTCGTCCATGTCGATCAACTTCTGCGCTTCATCCTGCGTCAGGTGCTTCAGGGCGTCGGGGACCTTCAGGATCCGTTTTTTCTTCTTGCCGGGGAAGAGCCCGCCCAGCACGTCGCGCAGGCCGCTTTCCAATTCTTCCATCCCGCCCGCGTTCGAGATCACGCCGATGGGGAGCCCCCGCTCCTTCACCTCCAGCTCGATGGACCGGTGATCCAGCTTCCCCTCTCGCAGTTGGAGGCGGAGCTTGGAGCGCGTCGCCTCGTAGGACTCGTGGGCCGGGCTGCCGGCCGCTGGCGTCTCCTGTCCCTCCGATGCGCCGAACGCCGGTTTGGCTGTGGGCGGCGGCAGGAGCAGGTCCAGCAGCCGCTCTTCCGCCGCCTGTTCCGCCTTCGACTGCACCTGTTCCTGGTGGGTGGCCTTTACCAGGCTGACCGCCTGTTCCGTGAGGTCGCGGATGATGGATTCCACGTCCCGCCCGACGTAGCCGACTTCGGTGAACTTCGAGGCTTCGACCTTGATGAAGGGGGCCTGGGCCAGCTTGGCCAGGCGTCGCGCGATCTCCGTCTTGCCGACGCCGGTGGGGCCGATCATGATGATGTTCTTGGGGGTCACCTCATCCCGCAGCTCCGGGCTCAGTTGCTGTCGCCGCCAGCGGTTGCGGAGGGCGATCGCGACCATCCGTTTGGCATCTTTCTGGCCGATCACGTAGCGGTCGAGTTCAGCCACGATCTGGCGCGGTGTCAGACTATCGAGGCCGGCCTGCCGGCTCACTTGCGGGACGCGGTCGCCTGCAGCGGTCATGGCGCCAGCTCCTCGATGACGATCTGGAGATTGGTATAGATGTCGATGCCGCCGGCGATTTTCATGGATTCTTCGACGACGGTGCGCGCGTCCAGCGTCGAGTGTCCCAACAGGGCCCGCGCGGCCGCCAGGGCGTAAGGGCCGCCGGAGCCGATGGCCAGGATCCCGTCTTCCGGTTCCACCACGTCGCCGGTGCCGGAGATCACGAAAGAATGCTCCTGGTCGGCGACCGCCAGCAACGCTTCCAATCGCCGCAGGACCCGGTCGGTCCTCCAGTCCTTGGCCAATTCCACTGCGGCACGGGTCAAGTTGCCGCGGTACTCCTCCAACTTGGTCTCGAACTTCTCAAACAGCGTGAAGGCGTCGGCTGTGGCGCCGGCAAAGCCGGCCAGAATCAGGTCGTGGTGCAGGCGGCGAAGCTTGCGCGCGTTGTTTTTCATCACCGTGGTGCCCACCGTGACCTGGCCGTCTGAACCCATGGCGACGCGGCCATTGCATCTGACGCACAAAATGGTCGTGGAACGAATGATCATGGTCGTGTTTTCCGATCGGTCGTCCGGATGGTCGGGTCAGCGCCTGTCCCGGCGACCGGCTCCGCGCTGCTGCCGCCGATCGATCCTGCGGCCGGTCGCGTGGCCGACCGTCCCGCCCTCGGATGGGCGCGGTCGTAGACCGCCATCAGGTGGTCCGTGGCCAGGTGCGTGTACTTCTGCGTCGTGCCGAGCGAGGCATGTCCCAGCATTTCTTGGATCGCGCGGAGGTCTGCGCCTTCGTCCAGGAGATGGGTCGCGAAGGAATGGCGGAGGGCATGGGGGCTGATGCGGCCTCCCGATAGTCGGGCGGAATATTTGCCCACGATCCGTTCGACGCTCCTGGCGGTCAGGCGGCCGCTCCGATGGTTCATAAAGACGGGAGCCGATAGCTGATGGCTGATCGCCGATGGCCGGAGTTTTTCGTGGTACTCCTTGAGCGCCTCGACGGCGACGGTCCCAATGGGCACGATCCGTTCTTTCCGGCCCTTGCCGCGCAAGCGCACCAGTCCATCGTTCAGATTCAGATCGTCTTGATCGATGCCCACCAATTCGCTCACGCGGGCTCCCGTCGAATAGAGCGTCTCCAAAATCGCCCGGTCACGCAGGACCAGCGGTCCGTCCCCGTCCGGAAATTCCATGAGCGCGTTGGCGTCGTCCTTGCTCAAGACTCGCGGCAGGTACTGCGGCTGCTTCGGCGAGCGGACCTCCGCGGCCGGGTTCATGCTCACCCGCTCGTCGCGCCCGAGGAAGCGATAGAGGCTGCGCAACGCGGCCAGCTTGCGGGCCAGGGAAGACTTCTTTTCATTTTTCCGATCCAGCCAGGCCAGGTAGCCGCGGATCGTCAGCGGGTCCACATCGGCCGGGGCGAGCGGCGGGGCGTCGCCGGGGCGGGTCGTGCGCACGAAGGAGAGGAATTGGCGAAGGTCTGAGTGGTAGCCGCGAATCGTCTCGCGGGACGCGCCCTGTTCCACCTCCAAAAAGGTCATGAAAGACCGGATTGCGTCTTCCATGCCTCAAGGTCCTCCAGAGCCCGTTGGCTGATACGGCGCCGCTTCTCGTCCTTGTCGCGGATTTTGCTGGGCAGGGGCGGAAACAGGCCGTAGTTCGTATTGATCGGCTGAAAGTGGCGGGGGTCCGCGGTCGTGATGTAGTGGATGAGGCTGCCATGGGCCGTGGTCGGCGGCGGAGTGACCAAGGGAAGCCCCGCGATCCCCCTGGCGGCGTTGAGGCCGGCCAGGCCCCCCATCGCGGCGGATTCGGTGTAGCCTTCCACGCCGACGAGTTGCCCCGCCAAAAACGCGGTGCCCCGCACCTTCAACTGCAGCGTCTCCCGGAGCAGTTGCGGCGCGTTCACGAAGGTGTTGCGGTGCAGGCTTCCATAGCGGAGGAACTCGGCCTGTTCCAAGCCGGGAATCATGCGGAAGACCCGGCGCTGCTCCGGATAGGTCAGCTTGGTTTGGAACCCGACCATGTTGTAGCAGGAACCGTGGGCGTTCTCGGCCCTGAGCTGCACGACGGCGCAAGGGCGCGCGCCGGTCTTCGGGTCTTCCAATCCCACCGGCTTTAAAGGGCCGAAGAGCATGGTCTGTTTCCCGCGTTCCGCCATGACCTCGATGGGGATACAGGCTTCGAAATAGGGGGTCTTCTCGAAGTCTTTCGGCTGGACCTTCTCCGCCTTGATCATGGCGTCGTAGAAGGCTCCATAGGTCGCCTCGTCCATTGGGCAGTTCAGGTAGTCCGCCCCGCCCTTGTCGTAGCGGGAGGCTCGGAACACGCGATCCATGTTGATGGAGTCCGCATCGATGATCGGGGAGATGGCATCGAAGAAATACAAGCTCTTGGCATGCGTCAAATTCAGGATCGCCGTGGCCATGGCGTCGGAAGTGAGGGGGCCGGTGGCGACGATGCAGACGCAGTCGGTCGGGATCTCCTTGATTTCCTCGCGGAGGATGCGGACATTCGGGTGGCTTTCCAGTTCGCGCGTGATGCCTTGCGAGAAGAGATCGCGATCCACGGCCAGCGCCGAGCCGGCCGGCACGCGGACTTCGTCCGCCACTTTGATGATCAGCGAGTTGAGGCGCCGCATCTCCTCTTTGAGGATGCCGGGCGCGTTGAGCACGTCCGCGGACCCCAAGGAGTTGGAGCAGACCAGTTCAGCCAGAAACCCGGTCTTGTGGGCCTGGGTGGACTCCTTCGGACGCATCTCGTAGAGCGTGACCTTGGCCCCGTGCGTGGC
>SCVQ01000196.1 GCA_004296865.1 Nitrospirota bacterium | reverse complement strand
ACCAACACATCCGAAGTTGCTGCGACGTGCTCTTGGCGTACATCAAGGAAGTCGAACCCCTGCATCCTGACCGCTGGGTGCCAACGGCAGAGATCAAGAAAGCGCTGGACATCAATTTCGTCGCGGTGCCGAAAGCGAACACTCCTCGAGGGGAGAAAGGTTGGTTCTTCGCAACCCTTTCACGGATGCTCGAAGATCAGGGCCGACTCGATTATGTACGTCGCGGAAGTCGGTCCTACTGCAGATCGATCGGGCCGTAGTCGCAGCCAATGACGCCCAACAAGCCATTCGAGGCGGACCTTCGCAAGCGGGCTTCGCCCGCCTGCTCGGCCGCTCAATGGCGACGTTAGCGGGCAAACGGAGACAACTTGGCACATGGCAGTTAACCGAGACAAGCCAAGCAGGTGGAAACGGGACATCGCGCAATCGGTCGATATGTATAACGACTGGTTCATGAAGTTCGCGCCGAAGGCATTTCGGGAGACGCGCATTCAGACCACGAAGGACGTAGAGGCCGCCCTGTACTCCACAGGCAACCTCACGAACATCCAGCCCACAACGATCCGCAAGCACCCCGAAATCCTCCCAACGCTCCGCATGTCGACCTGCCCGCCTTTGGCAGTCGACCGCCTCATCGGCCTCGCTGGCGTCTCCACCAACATCGTAAAGTGCATGGAGCTTGAAAAAAAGCTCCCCGCGCGCATGTCGGTTGCCGCGGCCGACCCCGACATATTCGTCTGGCTTTCGCGCAAGAATCAACCGGCCACGGAAACCGAGATTCACCGAGCCGCCACTATCGTCGCGGACCGGCTCTGCGGCGCGGTCGCAAATCCCATCATCCGCAACGCCCAAGAGAAGCGCCAGCTTGCGGCCATCAAGGCATGGCTTGAGGCACGCAGCTACAAGCAGCTTCCCGGCGGCGACGGCGTCAAGTATGAATGATAAAGTAAAACGGGCCCACTTAGAGGGGTTTCGATAAAGCAAAATGGGCCCGCCCCCTTCCAATGATCCTGTATGATCGGTCGGACCGACATACAGGAGGAAGGATGGTAGGAGTGGAAGAGCGAGAGAGAATCCGAAGGGCCTATTTTATCGAGAAGAAGACGATCCGGCAGATCGCGCGGGAATACCGCCATAGCCGCCGGGTGGTGCGGGAGGCATTAAAAGAGAGCGGGGTTCCGGTTTACCGACGCAAGCAGCCTGTGGCCCTGCCGGTGATCGGGCCGTATGTCCCGATCATCGAGCAGTGGCTTCTTTTGGATGAGGGTGTGCCAGAGAAGCAGCGACACACCGCGCATCGTATTTTTACCCGGCTGACGGAGGAGCAGGGCTTCACCGGATGTGAGTCGAACGTAAGGCGATATGTGCGGTTGAGGAGGCCGAAGCTTGATTCCGTGTTCACTCCGATCGGGCACGCCATCGGGGAGGAGGCGCAGGTTGATTTTGGAGAGGCCCAGGTCTTACTTGCCGGGCGACGGACGACGGTTCATCTGTTTTGTTTTCAACTCTGCTACTCTACCCGCCGGTTTGTCCGGGCCTACCGGACCGAGCGGCAGGAGGCCTTCTTCGACGGGTTGGCCCGCGCGCTTCGGGCTGTGGGCGGGGTTCCGAAGCGGATCACCTTTGATAACCCCAAGACCCTGGTCAAGAAAGTCTTTCGGGGGCATCTGCGGGAAGAGCATCCGAATTTTATCGCGTTCCGATCGCACTATCTGTTCGAAGGGAGCTTCTGCAATCCTGGCAAGGGAAACGAGAAAGGGCACGTTGAAGGGCTGGTGGGGTGTGTCAGAAGAAACGCTCTGGTCCCGATCCCGGAGGTGGCGCAGCTTGATGACGTCAATGCTCATTTAGAGAAGTGGTGTCAGGAGGATCAGTCGCGGATCTATAAAGGAGAGCGCGTTTTGGACCGGTTCGAAGTGGAGAGAACCCACCTGAAGCCGCTGCCCGCCTTCGACTATCCCTGCTGCCGAAGAGAAGAGTCTGCCGTGGGGAGCTACTCGGAAGTCCGGGTAGGGACCAACCGCTACTCGGTCCCGGTGGCGTATGCGCATCGCAGCGTCAGCGTCCTGGCCTATCCTGAGAAAGTCGAAGTCCTCTGCCAAGGGGAGGCGATCGCCTGCCACGAGAGAAGCTACGGCCAGAGCCAGGACATCCTCGACCCCACGCATTACATCCCGCTGCTTGAGCGACGCCCCGCGCTGCTTCACCATGGCAAGGCATTCCAGGGATGGAAACTCCCCGAGATCTTCGAGCGGGCCCGACGCCGTCTGCAAGAGCGAAGCATCCGAGGGGACCGGGAATATATCCGGATCCTCCGTCTTCACGAGC
>SCVQ01000195.1 GCA_004296865.1 Nitrospirota bacterium | reverse complement strand
CACGGTGACCGCGCGTTGATACGCACGACGCTCTTCCCCCAGAAAGACCCGCTTGAACTGATTCATGCCGGCGTTGGTGAAGAGGAGGGTGGGGTCCGCTTGGGGAATCAGGGAGGAACTCGGCACAACCTGATGACCCTGGCTGGAAAAATACCGGATGAAACTCTGGCGAAGCTCGTCCGCACGCTGACTCATGATGGCTCGCTCCCGCCTAGCAGATCCTCGATCATCTCTTCATCGAACCCCTGTCGCCGCAACAGGCCGGCCGCGCTGGAGCGGCCCCTTGGCTTCTCTGAACGGCTTCGCTGACCGAGCAGCCTGAGCGCGAGATCCCGCTCCGGCCACTCACGATAGACCTGCTCCACCGTGTTGGCCGTGATCGTCCGATCAAGCCCCTGGTTGAACAGTTCTGCCTCTAAGCGACTACGGCCCATAGGCCGGCGGGCCAGCCGTGTCCTGGCCCAGCGCAACGCATAGGCCTTATCGTTGAGATAGCCTTGCCGAAGGAGGCTTGCGATCACCCCCCGGATACGCGCCGCTGGCGCTCCCGCCCGAACGAGAAAGGCCCTCACCTGGGCTTCGCTGCGATCCCTTTGGGCCAGGTAGCGAAGCACCGCCGGCTCGACTGAGACGGCGACAGAACGCGAAGACGGCCGAGATTGACGGAAAGACACGCCCTCGACACGAATGGGCGATGCATGCGCCTCTTCGGCTAGGGTTCGCCGTGATTCAGGAAGCTCGCCCGACATGGGACCGCTTCTCCTCGGCGCGACCCTCCGGACGTTTCTCTTCCGCACGCGCCTCCACCCGCTTCTCTGCGGGTTTTTCGCCTGTCACAGGCGCCTCGCGGAGACGGGCCTCGATCTCCTTGGAAACCACCGGATTCGCCTTTAGGTACTCGCGCACCGCCTCCCGACCTTGCCCCAACCGCTCGCCCTTATAGGAATACCAGGCTCCGGCCTTCTCCAACACCCGCTTCTCCACTCCCATGTCTACCAGTTCGCCGCTCTTCGAGATGCCCTCGGCGAACAGAACGTCGAATTCCGCCTGTTTGAAGGGAGGCGCCATCTTGTTCTTGACGACCTTGACCCGCACCCGGTTGCCGATCACGTCCGTGCCTTCCTTGATCGACTCGATCCGCCGGATGTCGAGGCGGACCGACGAATAAAATTTGAGGGCATTGCCGCCGGTCGTGGTTTCGGGGTTGCCGAACATCACCCCCAGCTTCATGCGGATCTGATTGATGAACACCACCGTGGTCATCGACCTGGCGATCGCCGCGGTGAGCTTGCGCAGCGCTTGGGACATCAGCCGCGCCTGGAGCCCCATATGGGCGTCGCCCATCTCCCCTTCGATCTCGGCCCGCGGCACGAGCGCCGCCACCGAATCCACCACGATGATGTCGATGGCCCCGCTGCGCACCAGGGTTTCGGCGATCTCAAGCGCCTGTTCCCCCGTATCGGGTTGCGACACCAACAGTTCATCCGCATTGACCCCCAGTTTTTTCGCGTAGCCGAGGTCCAAGGCATGTTCGGCATCGATGAAGGCCGCTACCCCTCCCGCCTTTTGCGCCTCGGCAATGGCATGCAGCGACAACGTCGTCTTGCCTGAGGATTCCGGCCCGAAAATTTCAACCACGCGGCCCCGTGGAAACCCTCCCACCCCGAGGGCGAGGTCCAGACCCAACGATCCGGTCGAGATTGCCGGTATCCCCACCGGTATCTCGGCCGTACCCAACTTCATGATGGCCCCTTTTCCATACTGCTTTTCGATCTGCGAGAGCGCGAGGTCCAGCGCGCGTTTTTTCTCGTCTTTTTCGCTTGTTTTCTCGGCCATGTGGGGCCTCCTTTAGGCGTTGAATTGGTTCATTATACTCAAGTCAGGCGAGGAAACATAGCCTGAGATTGCGGAGGCTCTACCTGGTCATGGACAAGCAGACGCAGAACTCAATGACAGGTCCCAGAGCTTCGTGTAGACGGCGCCGGACGGCCTTAACTCGCTCTTCATCAGAGAGACGGTTGTGACCGGCAGGCTCCCCAGGCGGCTTGCCATCGCCATAACCCCGCTGCCCGCCAAAGCCCTCCCGACCTCGCGGGACCGTTCCTTGACCCGCGCCAAGGTAAGATGGGGGTTGAAAGGCCGGGACTCACGTGGGAATCCCAGCGTCTCAAGTCCGGCTTCGACTGCGCCAGCCAAGTACACCAGCGCGTTCGATCGATCGGGGAGGTCGGTGAGCCCCAGCCAGAGGACCCGCGGCGCTCGAAGGTCAGGGAAGACTCCAAGGCCTCCCGCTTCGACAAAAAATTCCTGAACCGCACCGACCCTCTGAACCAGAACCTGCCGAATCTCATCGACACGTGGCTCCTCAATCTCACCGAGGAACTTCAACGTCAGATGGATGGCCTCAGGTCTGACCCACTGCAGACGGGCCTCGGAAGACAACTCCCGTAACAGCTTCCTTTTTAGTTGCTCTTGAAGCTGCTCGATGGCTCGCTTGAGGTCAGCCGGTAACTCGACCGCCACAAACGTTCTGATCACGATCGTGCCGCCTTGCCGTCCGCAATCAACCACTGTCGCAACAAGTTCAACGCCGTTTGTGACGCGCGCAACTTGATCGCTTCGCGTGGTCCGTGAAAGCGACATGCCTTGGTCACGCTGTAACTCCCCACCCCCTGGCGGGGCCGAGCATCCAACCCGACATACACCAGCCCCACCGGCTTCTGCGCCGTCCCGCCATCTGGCCCAGCGATGCCGGTCACGCTGAGGCCGATGTCCACCCGGCTCTTGACACGTGCCCCCCTCGCCATCGCCGCCGCCACCTGGGCGCTGACCGCCCCGTGTTTCCGGAGCAATCGCTCCGAGACGCCGAGCCATTCGGTCTTCGCTCGATTGCTGTAACAGACGGCCACCCGGTCGAGATAGGCGGAGCTGCCGGGCACCTGAGTCAGGCGATGCCCGATGAGGCCGCCGGTGCAGGACTCGGCCACAGCCAACCGTACTCCCAGACGCGCCAATTGCCGACCGACCACTTCTTCCATGGTCGCGGCACCCTCTGCATAGATGTACGGGCCAAGCCGCCGCCGGACGCGCCGCACAAGCTCGTCCATCATTACTGTGGTCTTGGCCCCGCACAAGGTCAGGGACACCGTGACGCCAAGGGGGGAAGCCAAGAGCCCGAGCCTGACTCCCCTCCCCCTCCCGACAAGGTCCTTCAGTCGTTGATCCAGCTCGGCTTCAAGAATTCCAAAAGCATGCAGGACCCGTCGGTCGATGCACGTTTGCCGCGTTGCCCGCCTCTGTGCAGCAACTTTCATCTGAAGTCGGGGAACAACCGCCGTGGCAAACATGCATCGACCGACGGGTCCTGCATGCTTTTGGAATTCTTGAAGCCGAGCTGGATCAACGACTGAAGGACCTTGTCGGGAGGGGGAGGGGAG
>SCVQ01000194.1 GCA_004296865.1 Nitrospirota bacterium | reverse complement strand
GGCTCGATCTCCCGGACCACTGCGGCGATCTCCAGCGCGGACAGCGACATGGCCCTCCCTGCTCCTGCGTAGGTTCTGCGCGCAAAGTCTGATCGGAATGACGGCAGAATTCAAGGGCTGTCCTATGGGCGACTCGATTTGCCAGTCGATGGAACATTTGTGCCTATCGGTACGGCACGGTCTGTCATGTCTCTGATGACCTGTTCGGCAGCGGAAGGGAGCGGCGTGATGAGAGTGATGAGAAATCAGAGGATTTGCTGTTGGCACTGGCATTGCTTCACTGAATGGTACCGGTGACTCAAGCCGGGCATGAAGGAACCGATAAGTAAGAGAGGGGCGATGCCGAATCACAGAGGAGGGCCGTCGGCCCTCGAGCGGAAAGGAGAGCCGCCATGAAATGTCACCGATGTCATGGACTGATGGTGGTGGATCATTTCATCGACATGGAAGACGACAGTGGGCATCTCTGGATGCGGGGGTGGCGATGTGTGACCTGCGGGGATGTGGTGGACCCCAAGATCCATCGGCATCGGCTCATCCAGAGTTCGTTACGTGACCGCATAGCGCAGGTGATGGCGCGCAAGCCCAAGAAGGTACGCGAAGTGGTGCGGTTGAGCGCCTGATTTCTTCCAGAAGCCTGTAGAGATTCTCCGATGGTTCGTCGCAACACGTCGACGACGGCGTCCCGTCGATCCCCCCTGTCTTTCACTCGGCCGGCCGCTTCCTGCGATCCAGTCTGCCGGCTCTCCGGTTGCCTCTTCCACGTCTCTCCCTCTCTAGACATGACTCTGTGTTTGCAATAGAGTGTCCATGGTGTCCAGGGCCGTGTTTGGTGCACGCGGGCTGTGATGGATTTGCCGGACGTCAAACAACTCGTCGAAGTCGGAATGAGCCATCGTTATGCCCAGGCGCACGGGTGGGTGGTCAACGCCGTCTCGGGCTGGCTCTCCGCCTATTACATGGAGGATGCCCGATTTCGCGTCCGCCGGCGCGACCATGAACCGGACACCGGGTTGTATGTATGGGTCTGCGAGATCGAGGGCGCCATGCCGATCATGCGGATGCTCAAGCGGCTGCAAGCGGATATTCCGCCCTTTCAGATTCATGAACGGAAGGGGGGGGGAGCCCAGGGCAGCCGCTACATCATCGATGTGCCGCAAGGGAGTTCCGAGCATGCTTGAGAGACAAGAGGTCAGCCGAGCAAACCCCCTGGAAGGCTATTTCATAACCTCCGCCTTGCAATGCCAGCCCTCGCCTTTGAGGGCATTGACGGCAGCCGTCAACTGCTCCGGCTTGGTCTTGCCCGCTTCCCCGGTCACAATGGCGTGGCCCTTCATGCTCTTGAGGTCCACCGAAGCGACGCCAGGGATTTTCTTGAGGGCTGTCTGAACCTCGCCCAGGTAGGAGTCGCAGAACTTCCCGCCCAGCATGAGCGTCGTCTTCTGGTCGGCGGCAAACGCCGGCATCGACAACGCGAATACGCTGCACACGAGTCCGAACGCAATCCGTTGCGTGGCATGCATGAGTGCATCTCCTTTCATCCGTCGGGAGTGAAGGCCAGGTGCCGCCGAGTTCAATGCAATCCTTGTCGTAGGAAGGGATGATATATGGCGTCCCTCCTCGTCCGCAAGAGCCGGCCGTGCACGGCTGCTTTCGGTAAGCATACAATTGGCTCCGAGGTTGCCACATGACGGCTGATACTGTAGATTTCAGTGTATCGGACGGTGGAAACGAACTTCGTGCTCGGACAAAGGATTATCGAGTATGCGCGGGAACCAGCTGAATAACCCTCTTCGGTATGCCTATAAATTCAAGTTCGAGGACGGCAGGGAGAAGGATTTTGAAATCCGATTGGACGCCGAAACGTTGGAATTGGCGGCGCAGGAAGACGTGCCGAAACCCGAGTGGACGAAGCTGAAGTATTGGCAGTGCGACAACTGCCCGCTGAGCGATGAGGTCGCCTATTGCCCTGTGGCGGTCAATCTGTCCAGCCTCGTCGAAACGTTCAAGGATTCCCTCTCGCATGAACGCACGGATGTCGTGGTTGAGGCCGCAGAGCGCACCTATGCAAAACAGACGACGCTTCAGAAGGGCCTCAGCTCGATCATCGGGCTCTACATGGTGACCAGCAACTGCCCGGTCATGGACAATCTGCGGCCGATCGTGCGGTTCCATTTGCCCTTTGCGGCCGGCGAGGAAACCATCTACCGGGTGGCGACGATGTACTTGATGAAACAGTATTTTGTGATGCGAAACGGGGGGAGCCCGGACTGGGAGTTGAAAAATCTTGGACGGCTCTACAAGGCCATCTGGACCGTGAACATCGGCATGGCCGAACGGTTGCGGCACGCCTCAACCCATGACGCCAACGTGAATGCCGTCGTTATTCTCTCCGCATTCGGAGACACGGTCGACCAGTCACTCGAAAATGGTCTGGATGAAATCGAGTATGTATTCGGCAGCGGATCGCCGCCACGCTCTTGAGCAGGAACGCGCGAACGCCCGTGGCTCTCCTTCACACAACCATCCTTCGATGAATTCCATTTCGACTCACCCATCCCTTCTACAACAGGCCGCCAACGTGCTGGAGTGGGGCCGGCTGCTGGAGGTTCTGGCCGGACAGTCCCGCTCTGCGATGGGGGCGGCGCGCTGCCGAGATCTTCCGCTCGAAACCGAATTGGATGATGTCCGTCTCAGGCTGCAGGAGACCGATGAGATGGTCTCGCTGCGGGAAGGCGAGGATCCGTTTCCCGCTCTCTCGTTTCCGGACCTCCGCGACGTGCTGGGTCGTGCGGCGAAGGGGGCGGCGTTGGAAGCCCGTGAGTTGCGGGATCTCTCGCTCGTGCTGACGCTGGCCGACGACGTCATGCGGCACATGGGGCGACGGCGAAGCCAGGCCCCGGCCC
>SCVQ01000193.1 GCA_004296865.1 Nitrospirota bacterium | reverse complement strand
GGTCGGTCCCGACGAGATCGGCACCAAGGCCTTGCAGCAGTTCATCGACGACATGTTCGAGACGATGGACGAGGAGGAAGGCATCGGGCTGGCGGCGCCGCAGGTCTCCCGATCGCAGCAGATTATCGTGATGGCATGCAAGGGCGAGGGCGGGTTTCCGCAAACGGTGCTGATCAATCCCGCGATCGTCTATTACGGCCCCAATCAGGTCGAAATGTGGGAGGGGTGTTTGAGCGTGGACGGGCTTCGCGGGAAGGTAACGCGCCCTTCGATGGTCAAGGTGCGCGCTCTCGACCGCCACGGCGCGGCTCTGGAACTGGATGCCACCGGTCTCTTTGCCGTCTGCATCCAGCACGAGGTGGACCATTTGATCGGCAAGGTGTTCCTCGACCGTATGACCGACTTGTCCACGCTGACCCAACTCGACGAATTCGATCGGTACTGGCGGCAGGAGCATGCGACGGTCATCTAGCTGTCAGCGGTCAGCCGTCGGCGATCAGCTGGACCATGGATCGAGGCCTGATCGTACCGCCCGGCTCTCCCGATAAAACCGCACCTCAATGGCTGAGGGCTGAATGCCGATTGTCGAGAGCTCTCAACCATGATTTCCCTCCTGCGCGTGCTTCGCTATCTCCGGCCGTACCGGCTGCTCGCGGTGACGACCCTCCTCTGCGCCGCCCTGACGACGGCACTGGAGTTGGTGCCGCCCTGGTTGATCAAAATCGTGATCGATGATGTGATTCAGGCCCGCCAGACGGCTCTGTTGCCGTGGGTCATGGCCGGTCTCCTGCTGGCCTACGGGTTCAAGAACTTGTCCGCATCCCTCCGAATCCGATTCAACAACATGCTCGAACAACGTGTGGTGCACGATCTGCGCGAGCAGGTCTTCGCCGCCCTGCAGCGGCTCTCCGTGAACTATTACGAGAACCGTTCTACCGGGGAGGTCATGTCGCGGGTTTCCAGCGACACGGAGCATGTCGAGCGGATCTTCATCGACGGGCTGGAGGGCATGCTGACCGCCATGCTGACGCTGATCGGCATTACGATCATGCTGTTCGCCTTGAACTGGAAGCTGGCGCTGTTGTCGATGCTGCCCATCCCGATTCTGGTCGTTTCCGCGATGCTGTTCACCAGCCGCGTGCACGGTTACTACCATGCCATCAGGCGGCACGCGGCCGACCTCAATGCCTATCTCCAGGATGCGCTGTCCGGCATCAGGGAGACGATGGGGTTCAACCGGCAAGCCTATGAAGAGCGGCGGTTCGGCGTGCTGAGCCGACAGTACAGCGAGAGCAACCTGAAGGCCATGTGCCTCTGGTCCGTCTACTCGCCGAGCATGATTTTCGTGGGGAGTCTGGGGACCGTGTTGATCCTGTGGTATGGGGCCCAGGAGGTGCTGCAGGGCGTCCTGACCGTCGGTGAACTGGTCATGTTCCTCTCCTACTTGGCGTTGTTTTACGTGCCGATCAATCAAATCCACTCGGTGAACCACATGCTCCAGCATGCGCTGGCCGCGAGCGAACGGGTCTTCGATATTCTGGACCAGCCGCCGGACGTGCAGGATCAGCCCGGGGCGGTTCCTCCGAAAGAGCGGCTGGAAGGCGCGGTGCGGTTCGAGGACGTGTCGTTTCACTACCGCCCGGATGTACCGATCCTGTGCCACGTGACTGTGGCGATCAAGCCGGGGGAACGGATTGCGCTGGTCGGCCCCAGCGGCGCCGGCAAAAGCACCCTGCTCAAGGTACTCTTGCGTTTCTACGACGTGTGCGAGGGCAGGGTCATGCTCGATGGGGTGGATGTGCGCGATCTGCCCCTGGCATTTCTCCGCAGCCAGATCGGCTTTGTGCAGCAGGAGCCCTTCTTGTTCAACGGGACCGTGCGGGAGAATATTGCGTATGGCGATCTGGCGGCCGATCAGGTCCAGATCGAGGCGGCGGCCCGCGCGGCCCGCGCGCACGAGTTCATCGTCGAGTTGCCCAACGGGTACGAGACGTGGATCGGCGAACGGGGCGTCAAGCTGTCCGTCGGGCAGAAACAGCGGGTCTCGATCGCACGCGTGCTGCTGAAGAATCCTCCGATCGTGATTTTCGACGAGGCGACCTCGAACATCGATACCGAGACCGAGGTCAAGATCCGGGAAGCCCTGCACGTCCTGACCGAGGGCCGCACGACCTTCATCATCGCCCACCGTCTCTCTACTCTCCATGACGTGGATCGGATCCTCGTGGTGGATCGTGGTCGGATCGTCGAGGAGGGGAGCCACGAGACCCTGCTCGCTCGCGGCGGGCTCTACACCGGCCTCTACGACGCGCAGTTTCAGGTCTAGCCTCGCTCAATCGGCACTTTAGGGAGCTGGCGGGGCCGCCGGCTGCTCTGGTTGCAGATCGCGCCGCCGGCTGGGTATACTCAGCCAATCACTTCGAGGGGGATGGTCAATGGTGCTGGTGTACGAAAACGAGCCGTTAGATAACCAAGATGCTCGGGGGCACTTCTATCATGTCTGCCAGGGCAGGATCGAGCAGGCATCGCTGCCGATTCCTTCTCCGGATAAACCCTACGAGTGTCCCCAGTGCGGGATCGAGCTGGAAACAGAGGACTTTTGGGTGGCTCAACTGAAGGGGTCGGTATAACCCCGCTCGGCTCTGTCCTGAGCGGACCGGAAGACCGACGAGAGAATACAGAGAGAGGATCGCGACGATGCAAAGGAGCGCGGGTCGAAAAACGGTCTCGGTCATGCGCGGGTTCATGATGCTCTGTGACACCTGCTATGATCAGGTCGTGACGGATAAGTTGGTAAATGAGCGCCACTACGTGGCCGATCATGAGGCGTTGTTCGATACCATCTGTCTCGGCTGCACCGACATCAATCGGCCGCTGATCGATGACATGCTTGGCAGCTCGGAATAAGTCGAGGGGCAGCCGCTTACTTGCAGGTCTTCCCGTCGAAGATTTTACAGGACGACTCGCCGGCGGCCAGCTTCCAGGTTTTGAGCAACGGGGCGTTCCCAGGCCGCATTTCCACCACGATATCGATCATGCCCGAGGCCGGCAGCTTGTCCAGATGAGGCTTGGCTGCCTCGCTGACTTCCACCCCAAAGACCGCCCCGCTCGACGAAACCACGATAAAGCCCTTCTCCTTATCCACGAAGATGATGGGGCTGTAAATGCTCTTGTCTTCGGCGACGGCCGGTCCGGCCAACAGGAGGCAGGCGAAGACGGCATAGAGAAGACCGCAGCAGTGGATTGATCTCCGTCTCATTTCCGATCCCTCCCTTCGTGCCGGTCGGCGCGGTCATTATGCCATTCTTTGTCGAGGCGTTCTAGCAAATTTTCTCGGAAGGCGCCGTGAGCGAAGGGGCGATCAGATGACCTGCAACTCGGCCGGGGATACCTGGCGGTCTTTGATCCAGTAGGTTCGGATGTCCGGCTTCGATTTGTGTTCGAGCGAAACAATGAGGTAGGCCGCGTCCGGGTAATAGGCGAGACCGATGTCCGTCATGGACGGGTAGGCGGGGGAGTGGGTGTGGGAATGATAAATGACGGTCAGGTCGAGCTGGTGCTCGCGCATGTTCTTGAACGCCGCCAGCATCTCTTTGGGGTCCATGAAATAGGCCACCTCCGCGCGAGTCGTCTCGGGGAGGTCCCCCAGTTGCTTGACCTGGGCGTCGTCGAAGACCTGCACGGCCTGCTGGTCTTTAGCGACCGTGTTGGTGATCGGGTAGTGGCGTACAACCGTCCCGTCCTTACCGGCCAGGAGTCCGCAACATTCGAACGGGTCCAGCTCGCGCGCGTGGGCGACCAGGGCATCGAGAATCAACTGGGGAATGCGCAAGACAGGCACGTCAGATACTGCAGGTGACGCTGTAGTTGCCGCCCAGATTGGTAATCGTGGGCTGCGAGCTGCAGAGAGGGCAGGCGGGGTCTTTCGGGCGGCTTACTTTCCTGAATTTCATCTCCAAGGCGTCGTAAATCAGAAGCCGATCGGCCAACGTCTCCCCGATTCCCAGGATTTCCTTGATGGCTTCGCCTGCTTGGAGGATGCCCATGGTCCCAGCCAGG
>SCVQ01000192.1 GCA_004296865.1 Nitrospirota bacterium | reverse complement strand
ATGCTGGGTGATGGAGGAATCAGTGACCACCAAATCACGATTACCTTAAACGCCGACACCGACAGGGACTATGCCGAATTTATTGCGAAGATGGTCTCGCAACTTTTCGGCCTGGCTGTATCAAGCATGGCGATGCTTGAATTCTTGAAAGAACGAGGTCTCGTGCAAGGCAATAAAGTCAGGCAACAGGCATCTGTGCCTTGCTGGATTTCAAACAACACACGTTATTCGAAAGCTTGCCTTAGAGGTTTAATGGACACCGATGGTTCTGTGTACTGGTACACCCATACCGTCGGCCAAACAAGATACCGGCACGCATGCGTATGCTTCACAAATTACTCTCAACCGCTTACGCTCTCCGTTAATCGCATACTGACGGCATCGGGCTTTCACACAAGCTACACCCAGCGTCGAGTCTTCCTCTACCGACAGAAAGAAATTAGTCGTTACTTCAATGAAATAGGGACACACAATCCAAAACATATGAACCGGTATTATGCTGAAGCACGTCCGCTTGCAGTCTCTTATTGATCTTTGCATAAATAATGGAAAGACATATTCGGATGGGTTATACTATGTGGCATGAGACCCCCAGGAACCGCCCAGCAACTGGAGCGGCGTCGCCGACAGGCCATCCGGCTGCTACAGGCGGGCAAGAATCTGTCGGCCGTGGCCCGTGCCGTGAGTGCGTCCGTCAGCTCCGTGTTCCGATGGTCTCAGGCATATCGAAGGAAGGGGGTGCCGGGACTACACCCTCAACCAACCCCAGGCCGTCCGCCCAAGCTCTCCACGGCGCAGAAGAAGCGACTGGTGACGTTGCTCTTGAAGGGCTCCCTGTCGGCGGGGTATCGGACCGATCTGTGGACCTTAACGCGCGTCGCCGCGATGATCCGCCGGCATTTCGGCGTGGCCTACCATCCCTGCCATGTCTGGAAACTCCTGGTAAGCCGGGGGTGGAGTTGTCAGAAGCCGGAGCGCCGGGCCCTGCAACGGGACGAAGCCGCGATCGCCCACTGGAAGCGCTACCGATGGCCGCATATAAAAAAACGCACAAAAATGTGGAGCCCATCTGGTCTTCCTGGATGAATCCGGCTTCCTGCTCATCCCCAACGTGGCCCGCACCTGGGCTCCCAAAGGAAAAACACCGCTCGTGCACTATCTCTACAAACAAGACCGAATCTCGGCGATTAGTGCTCTGGCGGTGTCTCCCAAACGAAGGCGACTGGCCCTCTATCTTCATCTGCGCACCCACAATCTCACGGGGCTCGATGTCCGAGCGTTCTTGCAACACCTGCTCCGGCATCTTCGGGGGCCGGTGGTCTTGTTGTGGGATCGGGGAACGATCCATCGCCGTCGGGAGGTCACACACTGGATCGCCACGCATCCAAGGCTCCACGTGGAAGCGTTCCCGGCCTACGCCCCGGAACTCAATCCGGCGGAGTACGTTTGGAACCAGGCCGACCACGCCCTGGCGAATAGTGCGCCCACGGACTTGCTCCAGCTCAACGGGCTGCTCCGAAACTCGGTGCGACGAATTCGTGGATCGCAACCACTTCTTTGGTCTTGCATCCACGCTTCCGATCTGCCATGGGCAAGGTGATGTTTTCCATTATTTATGCAAATCTCAATAACTCCCAGCGGGCGGCGCCGAACGGGCACCCAGGCGCGCGCAGCGGAAGGGCCCCACGGGGGGATGGGTGGAGCGAGCACGGCTGGGTTGTTCGGCGACAGGACCCGCTCTTCGCTAACTCACCTCGATCAATTCCTTGCCCAGCAGCACCACCTCGCGGGAGAGCGGCTCGCGGAAGTTCATGCGACAGTAGCAGGCATAGGTGACATAGGTATCCTGCAGGCAATAGTCGGCAATCTCCTTCCCCTGTCCCTTGGCCCACATCTCCGCCACCTGTTTCCCGCTGCCCGACTTGCCCTCGACCTTGAGCGCCCGCGCCAGCACATCCAGCTTGACCCAGCCACGCATATCCCAGTTGCTCCAGACCGCCATCGTGTCGTAGACCGGCTCGGTTCTGAACTTGGCCAGGTTGATCTCAAGGCTCGGCTTGACCTGGTGGATGATCGACCGCTTCTTGATGAAGGGCAGATCAAACCCCAGGCCGTTGTGGGTGACGAAGAGGGCGGGCCGGATCTGCCCCAACTTGGCCCAGAACTGCCGCAGCAGTTCCTTCTCGTTGGCCCCATACCAGGACACGGCGCCTTGCGGCTCCATCGAATCGGAAAACACGATCATGCCGATGCACACGATCCGGCTGAAGGTCCCATCGAAGGAGGATTTTTCGTATTGTTCGTCCTCGCCGCGCTTCTGCTCATCGGCGTCAGCGTAGGTAAAGAGGTTATCGGCCGGCTCCGCACCAGCAGCAGGGGCACCGCCGTTGGCCGATCCAGGCAGTCCGACAAGGCGCGCCCATTCCTCCCTCGGCGCCTGCACCGTCTCAATGTCCAGAACAATCTTCATGAGCAAATAGCCTATAGCTTATGGCTTATAGCCAGACAGCGCGGCCCCTCTGCTCCTGCCATCGGCCAGACGCCATCAACTCCCGTCTTGCATCAGCGCCTCGACCACAGGACGGTCCGCCGGAGGAAAATCAAAATTCGACAGTTCCCCCGGCGTCACCCATCGAATCTCGTCGCAGTCGAGCGCCCGAGCCCGACCATCTTTGATCGCACAGAGGAAAAAATGCAACTCGACGGTCTTCTCAGGATAGTCGTGCCGGACGACGCGAAACAGCGCCGGCTCCGTGATCCCGACCCCAATCTCCTCCCGCAGTTCTCTCCGCAAGCAACCTTCCAGCGACTCGCCTGCCTCGCGCTTGCCGCCGGGGAACTCCCAAAATCCTCCCAGGTGAGCCTCGGCCTTCCGCCGCGCGATTAAATACCGGCCCTCGCTGAGGATCAGCCCAGCGGCAACTTGAACGACGCAAGGCGCGTGACGGGTGATAGGCGACGCGTGATCGCCCTCTGTCTTCCTATTTACCACTCGCCTCGTCATGTAGCACTCGTCACTTGTCACGCTTGGGATCAAACGGATAGCTCTTGCAAAAATCCTTCATCGGACAGAGCAGGCAATAGGGATCGCGTGCCGTGCACAAGACCGCGCCGAAGTCCATCAAGGCCTGGTTGAAGTCATAGCCCTTCCCCTTGGGGATCGAGGCCTCGGACAGATTCCAGAGCATCGCCTTTTGCGCCTTCGGATCGCCGCTTGCAATGAAGACCCGGTGCAGCACGCGCATTACATTCGTGTCCAGAATCGGCGCGTCTTCGTTGAAGGCAAAGGACCGGACCGCGCCGGCCGTATACCGGCCGATCCCCTTGAACGAGAGCAGTTCGTCCGAATCGTTCGGCAACGTGCCTCCGTAGCGGGCCACCGTCTCGCAGGCAATGCTGTGCAAACGGTGCGGACGGATGTTATAGCCCAGCGGATACCAGGTCTCCCGCACCTCCGCCACCGGCGCCTTGGCCAGAGCCTGGAACGAAGGGTAGCGTTCCAGAAATTCGTGGTACTTGGGAATGACCCGGTCCACCTGGGTCTGTTGCAGCATGACTTCGGAGACCAGGATTTTATAAGGATCGGACGTCTTCCGCCAGGGCAGATCGCGGCCATACCGCCGGTACCACTTCAGCAGGCGGTTCTGGAACCGTCGCTTGGCACCGGGTTCGATTGAAATCCCCGGCTTCAGGGAGGCGCGCTTGGCCGGCTTGGCTGAGCGTGCAGAAGAATCTTTTCGGTTGACCATCGGGGCGACTCACTCTCCATCATCTCCAGCCAAGTCTCGCAGAGGTTGGTGCGCCCGGCAGGAATCGAACCTGCGACCCTCAGCTTAGAAGGCTGATGCTCTATCCAACTGAGCTACGGGCGCGTATCTTGGCGCGACAGAAACATCAGGACGTATTCCAACGGACAGTGCCGCGCCAGGGGCCTCCACGTCTTGGCGTTTGGGCACCGGAAAAGGTTGAAGCCCATCTTCATCATAATAATAGATGAAGGTCGCATAGCGACACCTTGCTTAGTGATCAAACGCCATGCCCCGCCGGTACTGCTGGCGCAACACTGCCTGATTAACAGCCGTCGGGGAGCACCTGTCGCGCCAAACGACGAGCAAGCGAGACGCGCAATCGCTTAAGACATTCGGCGGCTGCGCCTATCGGAGGGTGCGCCACCTCAATAGCCATGAGCGAAGCGAGGAGTGGTCGGGGCGACAGGATTTGAACCTGCGACATCCTGCTCCCAAAGCAGGCGCGCTACCGAGCTGCGCTACGCCCCGACTCAAAGGCACC
>SCVQ01000191.1 GCA_004296865.1 Nitrospirota bacterium | reverse complement strand
TTCACGCCAGGATTTCGGTGACGACGCCGGAGCCGACGGTTTTGCCGCCCTCACGCACCGCAAACCGCAACCCCTGATCCATCGCAATCGGCGAAATCAATTCGCCCGTGATCGACACGTTGTCCCCCGGCATCACCATCTCCACCCCCGGGTTGAGGTGCACCACCCCCGTCACGTCCGTCGTCCGGAAGTAGAACTGCGGCCGGTACCCGTTGAAGAACGGCGTGTGCCGCCCCCCTTCTTCCTTCGTCAGCACGTAGATCTCCGCCTTGAACTTCGTGTGCGGCGTGATGCTCTTGGGCTTGGCCAGCACCATCCCCCGCTCCACATCCTCTTTCTTCGTCCCCCGCAGCAGCACCCCGATGTTGTCCCCCGCCTGCCCCTCATCGAGCACCTTGCGGAACATCTCCACCCCGGTCACTACCGTCGTCTGCGTCGGCCGCAACCCCACGATCTCGATCTCGTCGCCCACCTTCACGTTGCCCCGCTCGCACCGGCCCGTCACCACCGTCCCCCGGCCGCTGATCGTGAACACGTCTTCGATCGGCATCAGGAACGGCTTGTCCAGCGCCCGCACCGGCGTCGGAATGTACGTGTCCACCGCCTCCAACAGCTTCAGGATCGACGGCACCCCCAGCGGCCCCTGATCCCCTTCCATCGCCTTGAGCGCCGACCCATGGATGATCGGCGTCTTGTCGCCCGGAAACTCGTACTTCGTCAGCAGTTCCCGAATCTCCAACTCCACCAGCTCCAACAGCTCCTTGTCGTCCACCTTGTCGGCCTTGTTCAAAAACACCACCACGTAGGGCACGCCCACCTGCCGGGCCAGCAAAATATGCTCCCGGGTCTGCGGCATCGGCCCGTCCGCGGCGGAGACGACCAGGATCGCCCCATCCATCTGCGCCGCGCCCGTGATCATGTTCTTGACGTAGTCGGCGTGCCCCGGACAGTCCACGTGCGCATAGTGCCGCTTGTCGGTCTCATACTCCACGTGGCTGATGGCGATCGTCATGATCTTGGTGGCATCCCGCCGCCCCTGCGACTCGCTGGCCTTGGCCACCTCGTCGTAGCTGATGAACTTGGCCATCCCCTTGTCGCTGCACACCTTCGTCAGCGCCGACGTCAGCGTCGTCTTGCCGTGGTCCACGTGCCCGATCGTCCCAATGTTCACGTGGGGCTTGCGCCGCTCATATTTCGACTTCGCCATCGTCTCCTCCTCCTAACACTTACCCAAACCGGCCGCGGCAACCGCGGGCGGGACACGGACCATCAGCCCTATTCCCCTCGGTTCTTGGCGATGATGGCCTCGGCAATCTGCTTGGGCACCGCCTCGTACCGCTCGAATTCCATACTATAGGTGGCGCGGCCTTGCGTCCTCGAACGCAGATCCGTCGCATAACCGAACATCTCGCTCAGAGGCACGCTCGCCTCGATCGCCTGCGCACCGGCCCGCGCCTTAATCCCGTGCACCTTGCCGCGCCGCCCATTGAGGTTGCCGATGACGTCGCCCATAAAGTCCTGGGGAACGAGCACCTCCACCTTCATGATCGGCTCGAGCAACACCGGGCTGGCCTTCTTGCAGGCATCCTGGAACCCCATGGAGCCGGCAATCTTAAACGCCATTTCGTTGGAGTCCACGTCGTGGTAAGAGCCGTCGATGATCGTAACCCGCACGTCGCGTACTGGATAGCCGGCCAGGACCCCTGTCTGCATCCGCTCCTTAACGCCCTTCTCAATGGCCGGAATATATTCCCTGGGGATGGTCCCCCCTACGACCTTGTTGACAAACTCAAACCCGACCCCGGGCTCGCTCGGCTCCACCGTCAGCACAACGTGCCCGTACTGGCCGCGACCACCGGTCTGCTTGATGTACTTGGCTTCCGCCTCGGCGGAAGTCCGGATGGTCTCCCGGTAGGCCACTTCCGGTTTTCCGACATTGGCATCCACCTTGAACTCGCGGAGCAGCCGGTCCACAATGATCTCCAGGTGGAGCTCACCCATCCCGGCAATGATGGTCTGGCCCGTTTCTTCATCCGTGTGCACCCGGAAGGAAGGGTCCTCCTGCGCCAATTTCTGGAGCGAGAACCCGAGCTTTTCCTGGTCCTGCTTGGTCTTGGGCTCAATCGCCATCGCAATGACCGGCTCGGGGAACTTCATCACCTCGAGCAACACCGGCTTCTTCTCGTCACAGAGCGTATCCCCGGTCGTGGCACCCTTGAGACCGACCGCGGCCGCAATGTCCCCAGCGTAGACTTCGTCGATGTCTTCCCGCTTGTTCGCGTGCATTTTCAGGAGCCGACCGACCCGCTCCTTCGTATCTTTCGTAATGTTGTAGACGGAAGTCCCGGTCTTGAGCGTTCCCGAATAGACGCGGAAGAAGGTCAGCTGGCCGGCGAAGGGATCGGTCATGATCTTGAAAGCCAAGGCCGCGAAAGGCTCGTCATCGCTCGCCGCCCGCTTGACTTCCGTCCCACCGGCCGGCTCAACCCCCAGGACAGGGGGGATATCCAAGGGCGAGGGCAAATACTCCACGACCGCATCCAAGAGCTGCTGCACACCCTTATTCTTGAAGGCAGAGCCGCAGAGCACAGGCGTCATCTTCATCGAGATCGTCCCGGCCCGGATGGCCCGCTTGATTTCCTCGACCGTGAGCGTCTCGCCGTTCAGATACCGCTCCATGGCTTGCTCGTCGTGCTCGGCCACCTTGTCGAGCATCTTCTCCCGATATTCCTTGGCCTGATCGAGCAGCTCCGCGGGAATGTCATCGATCCGGTACTTGGCTCCGAGCGTCTCGTCGTCGTAGACGAACGCCTTCATCAGCACGAGATCAATGCTCCCGCGGAATTCACCCTCCCGACCAATCGGGATCTGAATCGGCACAGGGTTCGCACCCAACCGATCGACAATCGTCTGGACGCCCCCATAGAATTCCGCCCCAATCCGGTCCATCTTATTCATGAACGCGATCCGGGGGACATGGTACTTGTCCGCCTGACGCCAGACGGTCTCCGACTGCGGTTCCACGCCCTGGACGGAATCAAACACCGCCACGGCCCCGTCCAGCACCCGCAGGGAGCGCTCGACCTCGATCGTAAAATCCACGTGGCCGGGCGTATCGATGATGTTGATCCGGTGGTCGCGCCAGAAGCAGGTGGTCGCCGCAGCCGTGATGGTGATGCCACGCTCCCGCTCCTGCTCCATCCAGTCCATCGTCGCGGCACCGTCGTGCACCTCGCCCATGCGGTGCGAGACCCCTGTATAGAAGAGGATCCGCTCCGTCGTGGTCGTTTTGCCGGCATCGATGTGCGCCATGATGCCGATATTTCTCGTGCGATCGAGCGGAGACTGCCGCGCCACGTCATCCTCCAAAAAACAATCGTGCTACAGCGCCACGTTTCCGTCAGGCTTCGATACGTGACCCAACTGCAGCACGAGAAAACTCGCGTTACCAGCGGTAGTGGGCAAAGGCCTTATTGGCTTCCGCCATCCGGTGCACATCTTCCCGCTTTTTCACCGACGCGCCCGTATTGTTCGCCGCATCGAGCAGCTCGCCGGCCAGCTTTTCGTGCATGCTTTTTCCGCCCCTGGCCTTGGAGTACTCGGCGATCCAGCGCAACGCCAAAGTCATGCGGCGCACGGGCCGGATCTCGATCGGCACCTGGTAGGACGCTCCGCCCACGCGACGCGACTTGACCTCCACGACCGGCTTGACGTTGTCAACGGCGGCCTTGAATACCTTGAGCGGATCATTGCCCGTCTTCTGCTGGATCACTTCGAAAGCCCCGAAACAGACCCGCTCCGCCGTACTCTTCTTGCCCGCCTTCATCAGGATGTTGATGAACTTTCCGACCAACTTGTCGTGAAAGCGTGGGTCCGGCTGGATTTCCCTCTGTCCAAAAATACGTCGTCTTGGCATTGTGTCCCTACTGGCTTAGTCGTTCAACCGTTCGGTCGTCCAGCATGCATTGCTCGGCTACTTGGGCCGCTTCGTCCCGTACTTCGATCGGCTCTGCTTGCGATTGGCCACCCCGACCGCATCCAGCGCGCCGCGCACGATGTGATACCTCACGCCCGGCAAGTCCTTCACGCGCCCCCCGCGTACCAGCACGATCGAGTGCTCCTGCAGATTGTGGCCTTCTCCTGGAATATACGTCGTCACTTCCATGCCGTTCGTCAAACGAACGCGCGCCACTTTCCGAAGAGCCGAGTTCGGCTTTTTCGGGGTCGTAGTGTACACCCTGATACAGACCCCTCGTTTCTGCGGGCAGCGTCTGAGCGCGGGGCTCTTCGTCTTGACCCTCGTCAGTTTTCTGCCGTGCCGTACCAGCTGATTGATGGTTGGCATCCTTACTCCTTTACGCCTCTTTACACACCGGTTCCGAGACGGGATCGGACCGCTCGGCCCCAGGAAACCTACGGATTATAGTGAGCTACACTGGCCCTGTCAAGAGCCATTGCAGCTAATTCGTTCATTCGCCGACCATTTCGCCCCCAACCGGCTTCCCTTCTTCCACAATTCCCACCGGTTCGCTGGTCAGCGCCGGCGCTCCGGCCTCTTTTTTGGGACTGATGACAAAAGTGTCGCGATACGCGTCGAAGCCGGTGCCGGCCGGGATGAGCCGTCCCACGATCACGTTTTCCTTCAGGCCCAGCAACGGATCTTCGCGCCCGTTGATCGCCGCCTCGGTCAACACACGCGTGGTTTCCTGGAACGACGCGGCCGAAATGAAGCTGTCGGTCGTGAGCGCGGCCTTCGTAATGCCCAACAGGACCGGCTTGCCGAGCGCAGGCTTGCCGCCCTTGGCGAGCATCCGCTCGTTTTCATCCTCGAACGCGAACTTGCCCACCTGGCTTCCCGGCAAGAATTCGGTATCGCCGGGGTCTTCGATCCGGACTTTGCGCAGCATCTGCCGCACGATGACTTCAATGTGCTTGTCGTTGATCGTCACACCCTGCAAGCGATAGACGTCCTGCACCTCGTCCACGAGGTACTTCTGCAGTTCCTTCGGACCCAACACGTCCAGAATGTCGTGCGGGTTAGCCGACCCGTCCATCAACGGATCTCCGGCCCTGACCCAATCCCCTTCATGGACATTCACGTGCTTGCCCTTGGGAATCAAGTACTCCTTCACATCGCCCAGTTTATTGTCCACGAGCACCTTGCGCATCCCCTTGACGTAGCCACCGTAAGACACCTCGCCGTCGATTTCGCTGATGACCGCCTGCTCCTTCGGCTTCCGGGCCTCAAAGAGTTCGGCCACCCGCGGCAGACCGCCGGTGATGTCCTTTGTCTTGGTGGTCTCACGGGGAATCTTGGCCAGCACGTCGCCGGGATGCACGATCTGGCCTTTTTCTACGAAAATGTGCGCGCCGACCGGCAGCAGATAACGCGCCACCGCGGCCGCGGCCGCCACTTTCGCCGTCTTGCCGCCCTCGTCCTTGATCGAGATGCGCGGTCGCAGCGTGGCGCCCGTATGCTCGATCACGACCTTGCGCGAGAGGCCCGTCACCTCGTCGAACTCGTCCTTCATGGTGACGCCCTCGACGATGTCGCCGTAGGCCACCTTGCCGCCCACCTCCGTCAGGATCAAGATGGAGTAGGGATCCCACTCGACCAGCTTCTGGCCGACCGCGATACGCGCCCCGTCCTTGAGCTTGATCTTGGCGCCATACATGACCGGGTATTTTTCCCGCTCACGGCCGGTCTCGTCGTGGATCGCAATTTTCGCATTGCGGTTCATCACGACCCAGTCGCCTTCCTTGTTCTTGACTGCAATGCCGGCATTGTGCACGTCGGCGTTCTTCTTGGCGTCAATACTCAGGAACTTGATGACCCCGGCGTGCTTCGCCTCCAGCACGGTCTGCTCCACCACCTTGCTGGCGGTTCCGCCGATGTGGAACGTCCGCATCGTCAGCTGCGTCCCCGGCTCGCCGATCGACTGGGCGGCAATCACACCGACCGGCTCGCCCTTCTCGACCAGCCTGCCACGCGACAGGTCGCGCCCGTAGCACTTCTTGCAGACGCCCCGCCTGGACTGGCAGGTCAGCACCGACCGGATCTTGACCCGATCCACGCCGGATTCCACCACACCCCTCGCCCGCTCCTCGTCGATCTCCTCGTTGACCTTCACAATGATCTCGCCGGTCACCGGATCGCGGATGTCATCGGCGGCCAGACGACCGAGAATGCGGTCCTCGATGGGCTGGATCACCTCACCGCCTTCGACCAGGGCGGTCACCACGATCCCGTCGGTCGTCCCGCAGTCCTCTTCGCTGATGATGACGTCCTGCGAAATGTCCACCAGCCGCCGCGTGAGGTAGCCGGAGTTGGCGGTCTTCAAGGCGGTATCGGCCAACCCTTTTCTGGCCCCGTGCGTGGAGATGAAGTACTGCAACACGGTCAGCCCTTCCCGGAAGTTCGCCGTGATGGGTGTCTCGATGATCTCGCCGGACGGCTTGGCCATCAGTCCGCGCATGCCGCCTAACTGCCGGATCTGCTGGGAGCTTCCGCGCGCGCCAGAATCCGCCATCATGAAGATCGGGTTGAACGATTCCGGTGCCTTCGGATCGCCGCCCGCGCCCAACTCCTTCATCATCTCGCCCGCCACCTGCTCGGTCACGTGGGCCCAGATATCGATGACCTTGTTGTACCGCTCGCCGTTGGTAATGAGGCCCTCACCGTATTGCTTCTGAATTTCGTTGACCTCGTGCTCCGCCTTGGAGATCAACTCTTCCTTCTTCGTCGGAATGTGCATGTTGTCGATGCAGATCGACACCCCCGCTTTGGTAGCGTAGGTGAACCCGATGTCTTTGATCTTGTCCAGCAAGACCACGGTGTCGCGTTGCCCCGCCTGGCGATAGACCGAGTCGATCAGCTTGGTCACTTCTTTTTTGGTCATGAGCTGATTGGCGCAGGAAAATGGCATCGACGGCGGCAACACTTCGCCGAGGAGCACCCGTCCGACCGTCGTGGACACCAGCGTCCCGTCGATCCGGACCTTGATCCTCGCATGCTCCTCGACCGCACCGGCGTCATAGGCGATCCGAACTTCCTGGGGGGACCCGAAGATCTTGCCTTCCCCTTTGGCGCCGGCCCGTTCTTTGGTCAGCCAGTAGCAGCCCAAGACCATGTCCTGGGACGGCACGGCAATCGGCTTGCCGTTGGCCGGCGACAGGATGTTGTTGATCGACATCATCAGCACACGGGCCTCGATCTGCGCCTCGACGGAGAGCGGAACGTGGACCGCCATCTGGTCGCCGTCGAAGTCGGCATTGAAGGCGGCGCAGACCAGCGGATGCAGACGGATCGCCTTCCCTTCCACCAAGACCGGATCAAACGCCTGGATGCCGAGGCGGTGGAGGGTGGGGGCACGGTTCAGCATCACGGGATGCTCGCGGATCACTTCATCGAGCACGTCCCAGACTTCCGGCCGCTCCTTCTCAACCAGCCGCTTCGCGCTCTTGATCGTGGTCGCGGCGCCCCGTTCCTCCAGCTTGTGGAAGATGAAGGGCTTGAACAGCTCCAGGGCCATTTTCTTGGGTAGCCCGCACTGGTTCAGACGCAATTCCGGACCCACCACGATGACTGAACGCCCCGAGTAGTCCACCCGCTTTCCAAGCAGATTCTGCCGGAAGCGGCCCTGTTTCCCCTTCAGCATGTCGCTGAGCGACTTCAACGGGCGCTTGTTGGGCCCGCGAATGGCCCGTCCGCGACGGCCGTTGTCGAAAAGCGCGTCCACCGCCTCCTGGAGCATCCGCATCTCATTGCGGATGATCACACCCGGCGCCTTCAATTCCATCAGCCGCTTGAGGCGGTTGTTCCGGTTAATCACCCGCCGGTAGAGATCGTTGAGGTCCGACGTGGCGAACCGACCGCCGTCCAGCGGCACAAGGGGACGCAGCTCGGGCGGCAGCACCGGGATGACATCCAGCACCATCCACTCGGGCTTGTTGCCGGACTTCCGGAAGGCTTCGAGCACCTTCAACCGCTTGGACAGCTTCTTTTTCACCGCAGCCGACGAGGCCTTCCTGGCCTTGGCTTGCGTCTCTTCCCACTCCACATTGATGTCGACCGCGCGCAGCAATTCACGGATCGCTTCGGCGCCGATACCCGCCTTGAAGGCGTTCATGCCGTGCTCGTCCTGCATGCTGCGGAGCTTTTCCTCCGTCAGCAACTCTTGCGCCTTGAGCGAGGTCTCGCCCGGATCGACCACCACGTAGCTTTCGAAATACAGGACTTTCTCCAGATGCTTGAGGCTCATCTCCAGCAGCGTCCCGATGCGGCTGGGCACGCCTTTCAAAAACCAGATGTGGGCCACCGGAGCGGCCAGCTCAATGTGCCCCATCCGTTCCCGCCGCACCTTGGACTGAATCACCTCGACGCCGCACTTGTCGCAGACGATGCCGCGGTGCTTCATCCGTTTATACTTGCCGCAGTTGCACTCCCAATCCTTGATGGGCCCGAAGATCTTCGCGCAGAAGAGCCCGTCCTTCTCCGGCTTGAACGACCGGTAATTGATCGTTTCCGGCTTCTTCACCTCGCCATAGGACCACGAGCGGATCTTGTCCGGGGACGCGATCTTGATGCGCATGGAGTCGAACGTGACCGAATCGCGCGGCTTCTCAAATAGCGTGTAGATGCCTTCCAAGGTTGCTCCCTCCTGGTTAGTCCTTCGCCTTGATCAACTCGACGTCGAGACCCAGGCTTTGCAGTTCTTTGACCAACACGTTGAACGATTCGGGGAGACCGGGCTCCAAGAAATTCTCGCCCTTCACGATAGCTTCGTAGATTCGCGAGCGGCCCGGCACGTCGTCGGACTTCACGGTCAGGAACTCCTGGAGCGTGGACGCGGCGCCGTAGGCCTGCAGCGCCCACACTTCCATCTCGCCCAACCGTTGTCCGCCGAATTGCGCCTTGCCGCCCAAGGGCTGCTGCGTGACCAGCGAATACGGCCCGATCGATCGGGCGTGGATCTTGTCGTCCACCAAGTGGTGGAGCTTCAGCATGTACATGTAGCCGACGGTCACCGGACTGCCGAACGGCTCGCCGCTCCGCCCGTCGTACACCGTAAACTGCCCGCTCGTCGACATCTTCGCCTTCTTGAGCAGTTCCTTGATTTCTTTTTCCGACGCCCCGTCGAAGACCGGGCTGGCCACGTGCAGCCCAAGCGCCTTGGCCGCCATGCCAAGGTGCGCCTCCAGGATCTGCCCCACGTTCATACGCGACGGCACGCCCAGCAGATCGGAAGAGC
>SCVQ01000190.1 GCA_004296865.1 Nitrospirota bacterium | reverse complement strand
TGGCTGCTGTTGTGAGAAATCCTCCCAGGCCCGCTATCGTGCGCTGAATGGCCACCCGGGTGTTGGGCCGGACGTACTTCTTCGTGAGCAGCATCGTGCTGCTGCTGGGCGCCGCTTGCGGCGGCCCTCAGGCCACGCAGTCCACACCCTCGCCTGTTGCCCCAGCGGCGGCGACTGCGCGGAGAGTGCCTCCCGGCACCACCTTCGTCTACTACGACATCGTCGGCACCACCGACGGCGAGTTGAAGGCGCAGCTCAGCGCGCTCGGCCCGATCAGCCAGACCGATGGACGCCGCCACGCGGCAAACACCGCTGCCACCTACCGATGGAACTGGCCCGGCTACGGCTCCGCTGCGTGCAGCCTGGGGGCGAGCAGAGTGGCTGTGGAAACCCAGATCACGATGCCTCGATGGACGCCGCCCCCGGAGGCCTCGAGGAGTCTCATCGAGAAGTGGAATCGCTTCGTCGAAGCCACAGACCTTCATGAGCTCGGACATGCGGCAATCGCCGAGGCGAACGTATCTACGATCACGCAGGCGATCGCCAGTGCGACCTGTGCCACCGCGGACGCTGCGGCAACGGCCGCCCTCAGCCGCATCCAGGATCTCCACGTCCAGTACGACCGTGACACAGACAACGGGGTGAAACAGGGAGCCTTCTTCCGGTGACTGGTCGGTGGCGCTAGCCGCCTCAGGCCGGCCCGGCCGAGGCAAACAAACAGCCCCGGCGGAAGCCGGGGCTGTCTCGTGCGATGGAGCGGAAGACGAGGGTCGAACTCGCGACCTCCTCCTTGGCAAGGAGGCGCTCTGCCACTGAGCTACTTCCGCACTGGCTCCGCCTAGGTTAGCGGAGTCTTCGGAGGCCGCAAGTCCAAGACTGCCCTACGAGGTAGCGCCGCCCTCGGACTTCGCCTGAGCCGCTGCCTTCTCGGCCGCGGCCTTCGCCAGAGCCTCACGTTCCTCGCGGGTGTCCTCGAACCACTGGGTGTAGCGGATGGGGGCGAGTGTACCCGCGCGGAATTGCGCCAACGTTTCGTCCACGGCCGCGACGATCTCCTTCTGGAGGTCTTCGAGCGTCCCGTTGTTCATGAAGATGCGGTCGGACGCCGGCGCGCGGTCCTGCCACTTCCGGGCTGCATCCAGGCGCTGGCGCGCCTCCGCCTCGCTGAAGTTGTTGCGGTTCATCAGGCGGGGGAGGGAGACGTCGTAGTCGGCACCGACGAGCCACGTGTTGTCACACCATGCGGAGTAGCCCGCCTCGATCAGGTTCACGGCCTCGAGGATCGCGATCTGGTCCTTGGGGAGGGTGGCCCGCCACTCGTCGATCACGCGGTGCATCTCCCCGCCGATGTCGCCGATGGCCCTTGTCAGGGCGCGCATCCGCTCCGGGTTGCCGAAGACCTTCGAGCCGATGACCTTCCGGTCGATCATGCCGTCCTTGTCCACGACTTCCTGACCGAACTCGGCGACGATGCGGTCCCAGCCCGGCTTGCCTGGGTCATACATCCGGTGGACGAGCTTGTCGGCGTCGCCGTGGACGGCGCCGTACTTTTCAACGATGTACTGGCAGAGGTAGGACTTTCCGGTCGCGATCGACCCCGTGACACCCAGTACCAGCGGCATGTCCAACCTCCATCAATCCACCGGGAGCCTCAACGCCCCCGTTCCGCGGCAAGGCTATCCGAGCGCCCAGCCGAGCGTCGAGGGTTGCACCATCGGTGGTGCCGTGCGCGGCGTACACTCCGGCGCGCCGAGCACGTGACGGCTCGCGCGAGGAGGGCTGCCATGGCTGAGGTCAAGGTGATGAAGGACGTGGTTTACGGACAGGGCGGCGGTCGCGATCTGCGCCTCGATTGCTACGAGCCCGGTGGGGAACGCCTCGGTACAGCGGTCATCCTGATCCACGGCGGCGGCTGGAGTCGGGGAGAGCGAGGCCAACTCGCGGAACACGCTCGGTTTCTCGCCAACGACGGCTTCACCGCGCTCTCGATGGAGTACCGCCTCACGGGGGAGTCGCCATTCCCGGGGATGATCCACGACGTGAAGGCGGCCATCCGATGGGTGCGCCAGAACGCCACGATGCTCGAGATCGATCCCGACCGGGTTTGCCTTCAGGGGCACTCGGCAGGCGCCCACCTCGCCCTGCTGGCGGCAGGGACGCCGAACGACCCGCGGGTCGAGGCTGCGGGCTACGACGCCAGCATCTCTACCGCTGTTGCTGCCGTGGCCGCGGTCTACCCTCCTGTGCGTTTCCACGTTGGTGATGACCGTCCGTCCGGCAGCCTC
>SCVQ01000189.1 GCA_004296865.1 Nitrospirota bacterium | reverse complement strand
GCCCACGGGAGATACCGCCGTCCGCCGTGGGAACCAGTCCCAATATGTGACCGGTTGCGGCCCTCCTCAAGAGAATCAGGCAGTTGCAAACTTGAGGTCGCAATTTGCGACCTCAAGTTGCTGAATTCGGCCGTGGTGAGTTGGAACGCGAAATCGTCTGGGAAGCGTCGGCGATTCCTTTTGAATGCTTCGTTGAAGCGTTTCGTTGTCACCCCATACAGCCGGGCCAGGTCCGCGTCGAGAATGACGCGTTGATTCCTGACGACAAGAATCAGCGGCTCCGGTGATGCATGGACAAGGGCGGTTTTGCGGGACGGCATAGATCAGCTCACTTTGATCTCGTAGGGCGTCTGCCTGACGAGAATACGCTCAGCTTGGAGTCGATCTTTTCCCAGCAAGCATCCTGTGCAATAGATAACTTTCTGACCGTCGAATGGAGGCAGCATCGCCAGCACCGAGCGCGTGAGCACGTTGCCGCCCTGCGCGCTCTTGTCGCTGAGAATACCGTTGTAGAGCAGGTAAATCCCAACGCCCCGGCAGGCGCCGAGGAACGGCGTTTTCGTCACGCGCCCACGCGGGAGCGGCTCGCCCGTTTCGGTGAAATAGACGTGTCTCGCCAAGTCGGAGAAACTCACCGTCTCGCGAATCTTCCCGCCCTCATCGAACAATGGCTCGCCCAATTCACAATAGCGGAAGCCGCCGCCGAGCCCTTCGACCTTTTCGCCTTTCGCATTCTTGTAACCTTGTGCAACACGGCGTACGCGCTCCGCAGTAATCTCCGTTGCCGCCGTCCTGTTTGTTCAGATTTAACACTGCGTGCCCCGTTGTGCCGGAGCCAGCGAAGGAATCGAGAATAAGATCATCCGGCCCTGCGGCAAGTTGGACAATTCGCGCTACGAGCCTGGGCGGCTTGGGTGTCATGAAGACTTCGGATGCCTCGGGGAGAGCTTCGATCAGTTCCTTTTTCGCGTCTTGGGTGTGCCCTGCTTCCTCGTAAGTCCAAATCGTCATTGGCACGACGCCTTGCTTTACCTCGCTCAAGAAGATTTTTGGAGCTGGAACATTGTTTCCGTCTTTGCCCCACCAGATTCGTCCATCTCGGTCGAGTTGCTCAAACTTCTCTTTCGAAACCCTCCAGTAAGAACCTTTCGGCGGCCCCGGTATCACACGACCGGATGGACATGTGATGCTATAGACGCCAAGACTGTAAGCATTCCGCGCTGCCAGATTGTTTGGCCGCCAAAGTCCGCGCGGATCGTCGTCGGGATTCTTGTAGGCCTTGTCCTGTTTTTCTGAACGGGGAATTAGGTTCCGTTGCCAGAGCGTTTTATTCTTCGCGTAAAGCACTATGTAGTCGTGATTTTCCGAGAGATATTTCGCAGACGCTTTTGGCGCGTAATTTTTCTCCCAAACAATAGTTGTCACGAAATTCTGCTCGCCAAAAGTTTCATCCATCACATAACGGAGCGCGTGAACCTCGCTGTCATCGAGGCTGACAAAAATCGCCCCGTCTTCGCGGAGAAACTGCCGGAGCAGCGCGAGCCTCGGATACATCATGCACAACCAGCGGTCGTGGCGGTCGAGTGTCTCGCCTTCCTTGCCGACGGTCTTTCCGAGCCATTCGCGGATTAGCGGGCTGTTCACGTTGTCGTTATAGGCCCAGCCTGTTTGAGGCCGCAACGGCCGAGTTTGCAGGCTTCCAGCATGAGCGGTTTAGTTGGGGCGTGCGCCGCGAGGAATAACGAGTGGCACGTTTGCGCGCGCCGGCGAGTCGGTGAGCCGGCCGGGTCTTCCCCCCGGAGGTGTCTTTAGCGGCAAAAGCTCCCGCCCGGCCCCTAGCACTTGTTCCCCTCCTCTGGATTCCTTAGAATGCCGGCATGATCGACCTTAGAAGCGACACCGTGACCAAGCCCAGTGCGGCCATGCGCGAGGCGATGGCCGCCGCTCCCGTCGGCGACGACGTGTATGGGGAAGACCCCACGGTCAACCGTTTGCAGGAGATGGCGGCAGCCCTCCTGGGGAAAGAAGCCGCGCTCTTCGTCCCGACCGGGATCATGGCCAATCAGCTTTCGATCCGCGTCCAGACCCAGCCCGGCGACGAAGTCATCGTCGAAAGCCGGTCCCACATCGTACGCTACGAGCAAGGCGCCGCAGCCGCGCTGGCCGGCGTG
>SCVQ01000188.1 GCA_004296865.1 Nitrospirota bacterium | reverse complement strand
AGAACTGTTGTGGCCTTTATCGGATTCAGGCCCGTGGCCAGATTGATCCACCCCGACCTTTTCATCAACGGGACCAAGGACCGTGATCGTAAGGCCACCGGTCAGCGGATCGGACGCAACCCGGGCCACGACTCCAAAAACATCCGCCAGTCGATCTGGAGTCAACACGGCCGATGGCGCATCATCGACAAGGATTGAGCCTGTCTTCAGCAACAGCAAGCGGTCGCAGTACCGACTGGCGAGGCTCAGGTCGTGAATCGCCGCAACCACCGCCAGTCCCTCTTTCCTCACAAGATTTCTGACCAGATCGAGCATCAATATCTGGTGGCACAGATCCAGGCTCGCGGTCGGCTCATCAAGAAGCAGCAACCGGGGCCGCTGGGCCAAAGCCCGAGCCACCACCACCCGCTGCCGTTCCCCGCCGGACAACTGAGTGATCGCCCGGTCGGCCAGCGACCATGTCCACGTCGCACGCATCGCCTCCTGGGCGATGGCCAGATCCTCCGCCGTCTCATCCTCGAAACGGCCCCGATGCGGATACCGCCCCATCAACACGACATCCAACGTCGGAAAGGAGAAGTCTGCCGGGACTCCGGACTGGGGAACGGTGGCCACCTGCCGTGCCACGTCGCGGTGGCGCAGATCCGCCAGCGCCATTCCATTCAAAAGGACCGCTCCTCCGGTCGGTTCAAGCAGCTTGGCCATCATGCGAAGAAGGGTGGTCTTGCCGGCCCCGTTCGGACCGACCAGACCGATGAACTCCCCCCGATGAACCGTGACGCTGACATCATCCAGCGCCATGCGCCCATTCCAGCGCTTGCAGAGGTGATCGATCTTCAGAATGGGATCCATGCGCTAGATCATCTCCCCCTGTCTGCGATGTCGCTGAAGGAGAAAAATGAAAAACGGGGCGCCGACCGCGGCCGTAACCACCCCGAGACGCAATTCCTCGGTCGGAGCGAGGGTGCGAGTCAGAAGATCGACCCAGATTAGGAAGATCGCGCCGCCGAGAAAACTCACGGGCAGCAACAACCGGTGGTCGGGACCGGCCAACAGCCGGACCGCATGAGGCACAATCAACCCCACAAACCCGATGATTCCGCTGACGGATACCACCGCCCCGGTGATCAGGGCCGTCAGCCCCAAGAGCCAGCGCTTGAGCTGGTCCATTTCCACACCCACGCTCTTGGCCCCCTCCTCACCCGAAGCCGCCAGCACATTGAGGTCCCTGGCAAACACCAACAGCCCCAGACTGCCCAGCAAGGCAGGCCCGCTCACAAGGAGCAGGTGTTTCCAGCCACGCCCATCCAAGCCGCCTAACAGCCAGAAGAGCATTTCCCTCAGCACGAAAATATTCTGGGCCAGGCTGAGCAAAAACGAACTGAGCGCGGTCAAAAAGGCCCCCACCGCCAACCCGGCCAGCAGGAGCGTCGCGACAGGCGTCCGGCCATGGTGGGTTGATAAGCGGTAAATCACCAACGTGGCACCGCTGGCGCCGAGAAAGGCAAACAGCGGCAGCACCCAGGGATGCTTGAGCGCAAGGCCGAAGGTTACCGCCGCGACCGCGCCCAACGCTCCCCCGCTGCTGACCCCGATGATCCCCGGATCTGCCATGGGATTGCGGAAGAGACCCTGCAGGACCGCACCGCCCAGCGCTAATGTACCCCCGACCACCAGAGCCAGCAGGACCCGGGGCAACCGGAGATGCAACACAATGGTCGCCTGCGCCGGAATCCACGCATCTATTGAGAGCCCCGTCACAGAGTTGAGGAGGATTGCAACCACGGTTGGAAACGGGATAAACACAGAGCCAATCGCGGTCGCAACCACCACGCTGCCCAGCAAAATCCCGATCAGGCTGAAAACGACTGCCCCCTTCCCTTTCACAAGGCTTCTCCGGAGAATGCGTCTGGGTGCAGGAGGCGAGCAAGGCTCTCTACCGTCTCCACCACGTGCTGGGAAGACGTGACCATAAGCCGGCTGGGCAGGACATAGACCCGCTCT
>SCVQ01000187.1 GCA_004296865.1 Nitrospirota bacterium | reverse complement strand
CACGCGTACGCTCCCCCGTCAAGGAGACATTCCGGCGGTGTAGGTGTAGTTGACGATTCATTCCCCCTCTGGACATCTTCTTGAAGTTCAAATATGTAAGAACAATGATTGGGTTACGGTCCTGCTTAGGGCTAACGGAGAGCAGGCTTCATGGGTAACAGTTGGCACATCGTATACAAGCAACGTTATGCTTGCCATTCTTTCGCTTGCCGAAGTTGCGCAGAAGGTGCAGGGTTTGGTTTCTCGCAGTGCGGCTACCGGCAGGAAGGTGGAGGCGAGGCCTCGGTCGTTTTTCAGTCAACGTCTCGAAGCCACGTTGTCCAGACGGTCGCTGATCTTCAGGATACACCCGCCCTCGGCATCATCGCTCTCTTTCCATTCAAACCCCGTGGCGATGACGCATTTGGCATGAGCGATCGCGAGCTGTGTCAAATAGAGCAACGCGTTTTCAGGACTGGTAATCGGACGAGGATACGAGGCGCTTCCGCGCCACCGAAGTTTCCCCGTCGCTCCATCGTAACTGCGGACGGTCACACTGACGTGAAACGCAGGATCTGCCTTGGACAATCGGGAGAATATTGGCCCATCGTGGCGAGCCCCTTCATCGGTTGGGTAATATCCCACCTGGTCGATCCCTACCGGCTTGATGGTGACGTCCGCGAAGATGACACGATCACTGCCGAGCTTTCTCGCGGTGGCCAAAATCTCGGCCTCGTCAATCCACACGGTCGCAAGCCATCGCGCGTAGAACACCTCCTCTAAACGAGCCCGTTCGACCACTGTGTGCCCTAATTTCCCCACCACGCCGACAATGGCGTTTTCAACTGCCGGGTTATTGCTCCAGACGACGACGCGACGCATCGTGCGCACGGTGTTCGGCGCGACCGGGATATGATAGCCCGTCGTCACTGGATAAATTGTTTCGGTACAGCCAACGAGAGTGCCTGCTAGCCCCAGCATCATCAACACCAGGCACCCCATGATTACGCCATTCGCTCTCATTGGTTTCTCTGATCCTCCGACCAGCGGTACGCGCATCACGACCCGGAAAGCCTCAGGGATGGGGTGGAGATTTTTGACCGGCGCAAGGCGGTTGGCACAAATTGAGCACAATCGGCAGGATCCTAATAGGGCTGGTTTCGCAAGCCGTTGATTAACTGGAGCCGGCGAGTGGGATTGAACCACCGACCTGCTGATTACGAATCAGCTGCTCTACCACTGAGCTACGCCGGCCATCGGTCCTTTACTGACAACGAAACCAGGGGGCGCGATGAGGCTTGGTCACGGAGAGGCATCATACTCAGGAGGCCGCGGACCTGTCAACCGAATCGCGGATTGCCTTCACCCTCCGTCGCCGGAGCCCGACGGCTCTCATTTGACCCGCGCCAAGGGGGCGCTCCAGGCTCTTGCATCCGGACCGATGGCAGGGACGCAGACGGGATCCTGCTCGCTTCCGTAATCCGCCTTGGCGGTCCTTGAGACCTGCACACGCGCATAGCCGCACAGTTCCCCCACGCTCACCACCCCGTTACCGTCCCGATCCGCTTCGCCGCCGAGGCCCTTGAGCAGGTAGTATGTGAACAGCCCGTGCTTCCCGTGCTCGTATTGATGCGCCTGTTGGCTGTTACGCACGCCGACGACTTGCACGATCTTGCCGCTTCCTCCGGCCGGCACATCCCAGACCGGTTCCTTCGTCGCAGCCTTGTCGGCCGGCGAGCCGACGGAAGAGGGGGCTGTAAGCGTGACATCCAGAAGCAGCACCGCCTGCTGGATCGGCAACCGCGCGAGCGCCGACTGGAGGCGCCGAAGGGAGAAGGCGCGGGAGGGGGCTCCCGGACCCCCCTCGTGCGGCAGCAGCAGCACCGCCCCGGTGACCGGATCCGCCAATGCGCGACCGGAGAAGAAGACCACTGCCAGCCCTCCCTCCTCGACCTGCTGGGGAAGCCAGTCCTCGAACACTTCCGCCAGGTCCTCCTTGAGGGCATGTTCGTTCGTGATCAGCTTGATCCGTTTGGCCGGGATGCCCACGGCCGCCCGCAGATACTTGGCCATGACCTCGGCATCGCGGACGGCAAACGGCACGCCGGCCACATCCGCATCTCGAAACGCCCCGATCCCGATCGCAATCCCCGCCGCCTTGCGCCGCTCGAAGCCGCGCACCGGCTCAGGAATCTGATCCACATCCACCGACAACACCTCGACGTGCTGCATCCTCGACGGGCGCAGCGCCGCGATGAATTTCTTTTGGGGCTGCCCGACTCCGGCAGAAGACTGAACCGAGACGATCAGCTCGGCCTGCTGCACCGCCGCGACAGGGGGCACCCGCCCGCTTGCCTCCACGCGCTTGGTCTCCCCCGGTTGCAGATCACCGACCGATATGGGATTGCCCAAGGCCTGAACAAGCGCGGGGCTTCCGCTGAGCACCACCACCACACCCTTTGCGACCTCGGAGCCGCCGTTCTTGACTTCCACTTTTACGGTGACCTGTTCCCCGCTTTCAAGGACCTGATCCTGGCTTTCATCCTTCAGCATGGCGCGAAACGATAGGGCGGATGGTCCGGCAGAGGGCGCTGCGGAGACCGGAGCTGGAGCCGACGCGGCTTCCGAAGCCCCGCCTCCTGTGGCCGCCCCTGCGGCTGCTGTCGGCGGCCGGCCGCCGCTCTTCCGCCTGCTTGCAGCCTGCCGGATCTTCAGCGACGTCCCCAGCTGCTTCTTGATGCCTTGCGCCAGCTTGATCGACGCCTCGTTAGCCAACCCGTCGAGTCCGCTCACCTCGCACTTGCCCCGCTCCGTATTCACATCGGCCTTGGCCTCCACCCGAAGCTTTTTCGTAAAGAGGACCGTGCCCTCGGCGTCCACGTAGGTCACCGTGGCGCCCAGTGTCATCATCGCCGCATAACTATTGGTGTCGTTTTTGGGGATGAAGAGTTCCAACTCCTTCAATCCCAGCGCGACCTGCACCTCTCCATCCGGCGCCTCGCGGGTCACGCTTTTGGCGGGACCGGCATCAGCCTGTACCCGCTCGAACACCATGCCGATCTCGCGAGACAAGGAGGACTTCAGGCGGTCACTGAGAGGAAGCGCCGTCGGCTGTTGGCAGGCATTCGCGTAATCGAGGGCGGCGGCAGTCACCGTGGAATCCAGCTTCAGTTTCACCGTCAAGGGAAGCCAGTATCCCTGCGAGTCCATGCCAAACCAGGGTCTCGACGTGACCCCGCTGCACCCCGTGAGCCCTGCCAGCAGGATCAGCAAGAAGGCACGCCACCTCACAACGGGCGTCCACCGATGGAGGGAGACAAGAAAAACAGCCACAGCCCACACGCTCCAGGTATATACCGGAAACATCCCTGCAAGGCAACCACAAAGGCGCGGTTCCACTTGCCGCCTGCCTCGTTGACAGGGTTTTCCCGCTTGCGCTAAGGTCCTTCGCATGCCGGAGTTCCCTGGATCAACACCTCCCGCCGGGACAAACGTCACGCGGGCAGGCTTCGACGGGCCGACGCTCGCGCGTCTGATTCGACTCTCCAACCAGTCCGGCACGCTGCTCCTGGCGCTCCCCACCCTGTGGGGGCTGGTGCTCGCCGCGGGCGGGAGGCCGCCGCTCAGCCTCCTGGTCATCTTTCTGGCCGGCTCGTTCCTCATGCGCAGTGCCGGCGTCGTCATGAACGATCTGGCGGACCGGTCGTTCGACCGCCAGATCGCGCGTACGCAGACGCGCCCCTTGGCCAGCGGAGCCCTGAGCGTCCCGGAAGCCCTGGTGGTTGTCGCGGTGCTTGTATCGCTCGCCGCCACGCTCCTGGTCTTCGTGAACCGCCTCACGATTTTCTTGAGCCCGGTGGCCCTCCTGCTCGCCGCCTTCTACCCCTTTTCCAAACGGCTCGTGCACATCCCCCAAGCTGTCCTCGGCATCGCCTTCGGCTGGGGCGTCATCATGGCCTGGACCGCCGTCAGAAACGAGTTGGACGCTCCGGCCTGGCTCCTCTATGGCGGGACGATCTGCTGGGCTGTAGCCTATGACACGATTTACGCGTTGCAGGATCGCGACGAGGATGCGCGGGTCGGGGTCAAGTCCTCGGCCCTTCTCTTCGGTTCCCTGACCTGGCTGGCGGTGGCGCTGGCCATGGGTGGGATGCTGGTCCTGCTCGGTGGCGCCGGCTGGATGCTCGGCCTTGGCCCGGCATTCTACGCGACCCTCGCCGCGGTCGGCGTATTTTTTGCCCGTCAGGTCACACAGCTGCGAGGCCCGGTTTCTCCGGCCCAGGCCTTCGCCTTGTTCAAGCAGCATACCTGGGTCGGATGGGCGATACTGGCTGGAGTCTGGGCGGGATGGCTCTAGCGAAAACCTGTATGGACAGGTGCGCGCCGCTCCAACCGCCAGCGCGGTCGGTCGTCAGAGCGTACTCTTCTGAATCAGGATAAGCACGCCTCGATGAGCGCTCGGTCAGTGCGCGGCCTTTTCGATCGGCTTCTCTGGCTTGGGAGCCCGCAGCGTCGCCAGATACATCGTGATGGCCTTGGCGTCCTGATCGCTGATGCCGAGATTGGGCATCCGGGTCTCCGGCTTCATGCTCTGCGGATACTTGATCCAGCGGTAGACCCAGGTCCCGTTCAGCCGGAAGCCGGCCCGGTCCAGCGCCGGTCCAACCAGGCCACCGGCCTCACCGACCCGATGGCAGGCGTTGCATCCATATTTATTGCCGTAGAGCCGCTTGCCGGTCTCCGCCAGCTTCGCCGCTTCCGTCTCGGCCATCGTCAGATCCGGCCGAGGCACAGCGGCCAATTTCGGACGGGCGGTAAAGTTGGCAAACGCCGTCTTGCCCGCCTCCAGTTCCTTGATGGCCGCAACATTCGCTTCCTGCTCCTTGGCTGTGGCGGCCTCATCCACCTCGACACCCTTTTTCTCCGCCTCGTCTTCCGCCTTTTTATCGGCCGCTTCAAGAGCCTGCTTAGCCTGATCAGCCTTCTGCTGGGCGGTCTGGAGCTGGTCCTGCAATTCTTTCTTCCGCGCTTCCACGTTGTAGGTCAGCTTCATCCCGTGCAGCGTCCTGACATAGGCCACGATCGACCAAATTTCTTCCTCGGACAGGGTGTACTTGAAGGTCGGCATGGTCGGCACAGCAAACTCGTCGTCCCCGATCTTATCTCCGACCTCCGGAGTCGTATCCTTCATGTCACGCGAGATGGTCCCGAAGATTTCCTCGTCCTTGAAGGTGGACATCTCTCCCTTGTTGGACAAATCCTTGGGACGGGGGTCCGGCATCTGGCCCCAGTTATAGCCTTCGTTCTGCTGGCCATGCTCGCCGTGACAGTGCATGCAGTAGTGCGCGTAGAGCTTCTGGCCTTTGGAGACCTGCTCGCTCTGAAACAGCGTGCAGCCGACCATGCCGAGCGCCGCCGTGACGGTTACCAGCGCTCCGGCCAGCACCAGCGTCCGAACGTTCCCCCTCGCTCTCATGCCTGCGGCCGTCATGTCGAGGCCCCTTTCTTCAGCTTCCGGATCACCACGAACTGGAACCCTGCCGCAAGCCCGACGGCCAGCGCCGCGTAGAAATAACCGGAATAGTCGGGCGGCGGTTCGGCGCGGAAATACCACCAGGAGGACACGGCTTTCTGCGATCCCTTCTCCTTCGGATCGCCGAACGCGTCCTTTTTGCCGTCCCAGATTGCAAAGGCAATATTGATGAAGTCCCCCGGCTTGATCTGGGTATCATTCACCGCGTCGGCCGTGGACAGGGCCCGCGTGAAGACCACCTTCCACGTGCCGTTCTGGTAAACTCCTTTGCCTTTCACATCCTGCTGGTCCTGGCTCTTCAAGGTGCCGAAGCCCTTGGCGTTCATGTCCAGGATCTTGGCGTCCTTGTTCTTCCAGAACCAGATGTTGACGGGACCACCCTCCACTTGGGCCATCGGTTGCCCGTGGGCAAAGTGCGCTTTTTTGTCCCCGATCATGAACTCCAGCGCGGCCGCATCGTCAGGATCTTCGGTGGGGTCCGCCCACTCGATGAGAATCGACACCTGTTGGCCATCGTGCAGCCCCCGCACCTTGACGGACTGGGCCGTGACTTCGAGGATCCGATTCGGCCAATGCACTTGGGGAGAGAGAGGAAATTCCGACGCCGGCGCACCGTTCCAGGCCGCGGCCGTGGGATCGTCCGCCGGCAGACTCCCCTTGACCAGCCCGGCCCTCACCGAAACGCTTTCCTGGGCCCAGCCGGCTTGCGGCGCCAAGAGGCCGCCCACGAGGAACGCGCCAATGATCCCGATGGACCAGGGTTTCAGCCGAACCAACATCTTCATAGTCCCCTCATCGCTCCGCCTGCGACCAGACTCGGTCCAGGAAGATGCTATTCCCACGTCCTGGGTTTCTGGTGCGCCCCGTCGTATTCGCCCATGATGATCTTCCAGATCTGCTCATCCTTCAGCTCGACTTCCCAGCGCGGCATGGCCGATTTCCAGGGCATGCCTTCGATGGACAGGCCGACCCCGCCCTTCTTGATGCGCCAGAAGAGATAACTTTCCTGGAGCATAGCGATGGTGGTGGGATCGGAGAAGTTGGCCGGCGGCGGGTTGAACCCCCTGGAAGCCGGTCCCTTCCCGTCGAAATTCCCACCGTGGCAGGGCGAACAGAACGCGGCGTAGAGGCCCTTGCCGGCCATCACGTTCTCCGGCGTATTCGGGATCGGATTGGAGAGGCCGACAAACTCGCCGGGAGGAGCCGGGTGGATCGTCCGATTTTCCGCCGGAGGTTGCTCGCTCGGCGCCGTGCTCGAATAGGTTTGCCAGCCGACCAGCAAGGGGAACAGCACCAGGACCAGCAACCGGGCCATCTTCATCGCGCCGGCTTGCCCCTCTCCGCTCAGAAAGCGGGTGATGGGGCCGAAGAACGCTTCGGTGGACTGGCCGCTGAGCGTCGCGAAGATGACAATGCCGGTAGCCGTCAGGGCCACGTACAGGAAGATCAGGCTGGCCGGCAGCGGCGCCGTGAACAACGGCAGGGCAAATTTCAAAAACAGATAGATGCCGACGATCAGGATTGCAGGCTTGAGCAGTGAACCGCCTTTCATATCCTCCACCCTTCGTTTCCGGCCACCAACCGGCTTGCACCGGCGCCGGCCTCATGGCTCGACCGATTGCCTCTTTCGCCAGACATCCGAGCCTTCATTGCGCGTGCGCCACTGGGATCGCAGCCACGGTCTGCGCCGGCTGCGTCACTTCGGACGGACTCACCGTGATCGGCTCTCCGCTCATCTGCTGCAGAAATGCGATGACGGACAGAATTTCGTTGTTGGACAACCCAATCGGGTTCTTGTTGATGTAGGGCATGCGGGCCGGATATTCCTTCGGCAGCCCTTCGTGCCGGTAGTCCTGGTAGACGTAGGCCTGGGGCTGCGTCAGGCTCTCATAGATGAACTCGCGAGTGAGCTTGGAGCCGATTCCCTTGAGGTCCGGGCAGCGGGCCGATTCGCTGGGACCGATCGAATGGCACAGCGCGCATTGCCCCTTGCTGAAGAAAATTTTCTGCCCGATCGCGGCCATGTCGGAAGCCGTCTTGATGTTGGCCACGTCGAACTTCTCTTCCGCCGGCGGCAAGGAGGCCATCTGAGGCACTCCCAGCGCGGTCATGGAAAAGAGTCCCAACACGATCATCACGAACCCGACCACTCGGACGAAGCGAGCCTGGATAAACAGCAGGATCGCCACGCCAAGGCCGATCACCCCGAGCCCGATCACCTGTAGCAACGCGACTTCGCTCATAAGTCCTCTCTGAAAGCTGAGACGCTGTCAGCTATCAGCTCCGAAGCTGACCGCTGAGAGCTGATGGCTACGCCTCATCCAACTTCTGCGATCCGCCCGCCATGGCCCCGCCGACGCCTTACCCCTTCCCGCCGCCCCCCCCAGCCTTCGCCTTCTCCCCCATTGTGGCGACCCAGAAAATGAAAGCCACCAGCATGCAGAACAGGAACGTATTGAGGGACATCAGAGCCGCCGCATAACCCAGCGCCGGCGAATAGGCATATTGCGAGGAATCGCGCATCACGCCGTAGATGTGCCAGTGCACCCGAGAGGAGGATCGCGCGTAGCCCATCAGGGTCATCAGCAGAATGACCATGACCGCGTTCAAGACCAGCGCATAGCCGGCCCTGGGCGGCATCCGGCCCCAGACCATCTCGGTGGTCGTCTTGGCGCTGCGCAGGAGCAGGGCCGTGAGCGGCGTGATCGTCAGCATCACGAACAGCACGATCAAGACCTGGGCCACCGAGAAATAGTTGATGCGCACGATGGCCGGCACGAAGTAGCCCCAGACCCCCAGCACGATCACCACGATCGCGGCCACGCCGAGCACCCCGCCCATGATGGACTTGGCCACCTTGGCCCAGCCGGCCGTTTCTTCTTTCCCCGCCCGCCAGTACATGATGAAGCTCATGAAGGTGACCAGAATCATGAGGTTGGCCACCGTCATCTTGGCCGACATCACGCCGAAGACGCCCAAGAGCGGGTGGTGCGTACCGCCCATCTTGCGTGCTTCTTCCAAGCTGGCCACCAGCGAGTGCGGCGTCATCCAGACCCCCAGGCAGAGCAGCAGAATCACGAGCATGGCCATGATCGGCCTGCGGTATTTCACTTCAGAGCCTGGAATCCGGTGCGTGATCCCCATCCAGAAATAATAGTTGGAACCTAAAAAGAGCACCCCGATCAGCATCGCCTGGAGAATGAAGAGCCAGGAGAGGAAGCCGCCCATCAAGGTGATGCCCATCTGCTGGTTGTATTGATAAATCTCTCGCATCAGCCAGTAGCCGGCGAAGGGCAACGGGAGCAGGCCGAAGACGCCGATGAAGTTCCCGACGTACCCCATCCAGTCGTAATGCTCCCGTTCCTCCGCCGTCTTGGCCGACAGATAGCGGATGCCCGCATAGGCCCCGCAGATGTACCCGCCCAGCACCACGTTGGCGATCAGCCGGTGGATGTTCACCGGCCACCAGGTGGGATTCCAGGTGGCGGCCCAGGCGCGGGCCAGATCGGAGCCCTCTGCGATCACAACCGGGCTGGCCTGGAAGGTCGCCCAGGAGTTCGGCACGATCATGATGAAGAAGGCGAACACGTTCAGGAGAAATCCCAGGAACAGATGCAGCGTTTTTTTACTGCCCTCCTGCATCGCGTCCCAGCCGTACCAGTAGAGGTAGAGGGTCGCCGTCTCCAGGAGGAACAGGATGCAATAGACGACGAAGGAGGGGAAAAAGATGTCGCCCAGATACGCCATCAGCTTCGGATAGAAGCCGATCAGCATGAACAACAGAATCCCTCCGAACAGCGCCGTCGTCGCGTAGGAGGAGGTCAGCAGCTTCGTGAATTCCTTGGCCAGCTTGTCGTAGCGCTTTTCGCCCGTCTTCCATCCCACGATCTCACAGATCCAGGCGAAAATCGGCACGCCCAGCACGAACCCGGCCAGCAACAAATGCAACTGCGCGATGACCCAGACGATATTCCGGCTTCCCACAGCCGGGATGTCACGGTACGCGACACCGGCCGTTTGACCCGGCGCATCTTGCGCCAGCCCCAAGAGAGGCGCTCCTGCAAGGGCGAGGAACACGAGCAGGCCGGCGAGCAGCGAGCCCTGTCCGCGCCCTGTGCTGGCGATTCGCCGTGGGTGTTCGCCATGGTTCAGCATGAATATCTCCTCGTTGGCCAAGCCGACGCTACCGCTTCTGTCCGCCTGCTCCCTGAGCCGCACGTTGATCCGCTTGCCCTGAGACCGCCTTGGCATCGCCGCCGGCCGGCTGGGCATTCGCCCCGGCAGTCCCCTTGCCCGGCGCCTTCTCGTTCCCTTTGTCCTTGCCTTTTGCCTTCCCCTTGGCCTTGACCTTCGCCTCTTCCTGAGCCTTTTCTTCCAGGGCCTGAACCGCGACCTCAGCCTGTGCGATCAGCTTTTCGGTTTTCTGAAGAGCCTCCGCCGGCTTGAAGGGCGGCTCAACCTTCACCGCCTCCTTCTTGTACTGTTCATGGGGATGCGGGGTCGTCACAGGCATGAGGGACCAGAGCAGAATCACCAAGAGGACTCCGGCGGCCGTAAAGACGGTCAGCAGGAGGGATTGATCGGCCGGCACCCGCATCAAATCCCACTGCCTGACCAATCCCTGATAGGAGGCCTCCTCGACCCTCGCACTGGAAGCCTGTCTGCGGACGATCCAGCCGAAAAGGAACAGCCACCCGAGCACCAGGACGATGAGCACGACCGTCGCCGCGCTCCCCCAGAGAGTCAACTCGATGCTGATCCGCTCCGCCACTCCCAAGCCTTTGATCACCCCGATCTCCATGATCGAGGCGGCGACCGCTTTGGCGCCTTCCTTGGCGTAGCCTTCGATGACGTAGGCCAGGGGAAGGTACAGAATGTTGAGCAGTGCGCCTTGCCACCAGAGCGTGAGGCCGAGCGAATCGGGCGGGTGCAGGCGTAGCCGTTCGAGGAACACGGTCCGCGCACTGACGCCCATGGCCCAGATATCGATGGGAATCGAGAGCAGCAAGAGGATGGCCAGACCGGCCCCTTCCCAGGGGTGCAATCCGGCCGCCAGCAGGAGCAGGACAAAGGCGATCTTCGCCGGAACGCCGATCCAGAAAAAGGGCCACGCAACGGCCAAGCCCAACTTGACCGACGATGTGTTCGAAGGCTGATCCGTCATAAGTAACGGGCCGCTCGCTCGAAATTAATCCAAAAATTCCCGATTAATGATCGCGGACACGGTAAAGAGCGCAATGCTGATCATCACGATGATCCAGCCCACGAGCGCAATGGGTCGCTTGAAAATATTCCGCTCCGGGCTCCGGTCGATGAACGGCAGCGCGGCCAACAACGCCATGAAGGCCCCCGGCAAGGCGATCGCGCCCAAAAACTGCCCGAACTCTCCGGCGAAGATCTTTAGACGCAGCAACTGGAAGAGAAACAAGAAATACCACTCCGGCTCGGGGTGATATTCACCCGGGTCCGGCGTGGCCTCTTCAAGCAAGACCACCGGCTCGATAAACGCCAGACTGCAGATCGTGAAAAAGACCGCCCCCATCGCCACCATGTCTTTCCAAATCTGGCGCGGGAAAAAATAATCGGTCTTGGCCTTGAGTTCTTCCGAGCTGCCCCGGAACGGCCCGGCCGGGCCGGCTTTTCTGAAAAAGAAGACATGCAGACCGGCCAACCCCATCAATGCCGCAGGCAAAATCATGACGTGGATCACGAAGAACCGACTCAACGTCATTTGCCCCGGCGTCGGTCCTCCCTTGAGAAACCGGGCCATGAAGTCTCCCACGATCGGGGTCTTGTCCATGATCTCCACCCCGACGGTGGTCGCCCAATAGGCGCGCTGGTCCCACGGCAAGAGATAGCCGGTGAAGCCGAACCCCATGACGATTCCAAAGAGCGCCAGCCCCACGAGCCAGACCATTTCGCGTGGTTTTTTATAGGCGCCCCAGAGAAAGACCTGGGACATGTGCGCAAAGACCATCACGACCATCGCCGACGAGCCCCAAAAGTGATAGCTCAGGAGGAACCACCCGTAGTCCACTTCATGGATGATGTACTGGGTGCTGGCATAGGCATGGTCGGCGCTGGGAACATAGTAGAACATCAGCAGGATGCCGGTCGCCGCCTGCATGATGAAGATGAACAGCAAGACGGAACCGAAGACATAGGCCCAGCGGGAACCGCCGGGCACCGGCTCGTTGAGCATCTTGGCCTGGAGGGTCTTGAGACCCACCCGCTCGTCGACAAAGGCGACGATTTTTTCGATCGCGGTCGGTTGTCCGTTCATCAGATGATCCGATTCCTTACACGATGCGGACTTGTGCTTTCGTCCCGGCCTTGAACTCCATGTCGATGATCTCGATGTCGCCATTGGCCGCGACCCGGATGGGCAAGGGGTCCAGAGGACGCGGGGCAGGGCCATCGAGAACCTTCCCGCCGGCGTTGTAGATACTCAAGTGACAGGGGCAGAGAAAGACCTGCCCCAGCACCTTGTGGGCGCGCCATTTATACCCGCAACCCAGGTGCGGGCACTTGCCGGAATAGACCACGTAGGGCACGTTCGCTTTGTTCGTCCAGAGAAGCCGCCCCGTCGCGTCGTAAAAGTCCATGTCCTTGCCCTTATAGACTTCCCCCAACACGGCCGGCGAAGCCTTCAGGATCCAGACGTTCTTGTCGATCTCGGCCTCGGGCATGAAGGCTTCTTTGAATTTCTTCTTGTACTTGAACTGGACGCCGACATCGTCCGTCTTGATCTTGCCGACGTTGCCGATTTTGATCCAGTGATTGTCGAACGGCGCATACATCGGCTTCATCAGATACCGGAGGACGGGTACCGCCAGCGGGAGCGCCACCAGAAGGCTGATCGCGTGCGTGAAATTGGCAAAGAAGGTCCGGCGCTTGACGTTGCGCTCCAGTTCGGGGAGCGGGACCAGCACCTCGCCCGGCTCGACGTGCAGATGATCTTCGAGGTGGGCGATCTCCACTTCCTTGGTCGTGACGTACTCGTCGCGCTTTAAGAGCGGGAACCGTTCCAAGTCGGCGGAGGACGCCCGCAGTTGCACGGCATCCTCCAGCACCGTCTGGACCTGGGCCATCGGAACCTGGCGCTCCAGCGTCCCAGCCCCGTTGCCTCCGACGACGATGTGGCTCACCTCATGGGAGAGGGGATCGACGATGACCTTGGTCACCTCGCCGACCTCCCGGTCGGTGCACCGCACTTTCGATTTGAGCTTCGGCTGCATGCTATTTCTTCTTGATCGGCTTCGGCGTCGCGACGGCCGTATTTTTCAGCGTGGAGAGAAACGCCACCAGCGCATCCACTTCCTTGTCTTCCATCAACTCCTTGTACTTATCCGGCATCTTCTTCTTTTCGTATTCCTTTTCGAACCCATCCGCCATCCAGCTCTGCGGGTCCAGAATCTTCTGCTTGAGCTCTTCGGGCTTGAGCAAGCTGCCGATATTATCCAGCTCGGGGCCGCGCTTCTTGCCGCCTTCCCCGAACAGCTTGTGGCAGTTGTAGCATTCCTGCAGATTCCACTGCTCCTTCCCCAAAGCAATCACATCCCCACCGGCCGCTGCCGGAGCGCCGGCCGGCTTGGCTCCCTCGCCCCCCGCCGGAGCCTCCGCAACCGCCGCTCCGCCGACGGCCTGCAACCGCGTCATGATGGTATCGGCCTTGTCCGAGAGAGCCTTGGCCCTGGCCAATAATTCCTCCGCCTTCCCTTGCTCCGTGGCGGCACGTTTGGCCTTGAGCAGCTTTTCAATCTTGCCCTTCTCATCCCCCGGATCGTATTGCGGCAGGAAAGACGCCCCTCCGATATAGACCCCGGAGAGCACCGCATAGAAGGCCACGAGCGCAATAATCGCCTTCAGGCCGCCGATGGGCTTCAGCGAGGGCGCATCCAGCAGGATGAAAACCGCCGCCCCCAACATCGCGTAGCCGAAAAACACGCTCTGAAACACCGGCGGGAAGGCCAGGGCCTTGGCCGCTCCGACCAGGATCGCTCCAACGATGACTCCGATGATGCCTTTTTTTATCACGCTCTTGACCAGGCTTGGCTGTTCGGCCATGCTCCCCTCGCTGTACTGACGGCTTCGTTCGGTTACTCTGCTCCGGCCGGAAGCGGCTTACCCTCAGGCGCGTGTCCCTTGGCATTGCCGACCCGCAGCGTCACCACGATTGCAAAACTCACCACGATGTAGAACACCAGCGTAATGGCCGTGATCCACCAGGCTGAATAGGACAGCGTCGGCGTGAACGATTCCGCGGTGAAGTCCGGCATGAGATTGTAGGTGTGGAAGTACTTCCGCAACAGCGACCGCACCGCCCCCATGAGCCCCATCGTCCAGATTGCGCTGAACGCCAGGAAGATCAGCACGAACTGGGAGGCGAAGTCGATCTTACCCCAGACGATCGTCCCCTGCCGGATCGCGCGGTTGTACAGGATATAATTCATGACCGTGACGAAGACCAGGGTAAACGCCGCCGAATTCTTGGCCGGCATCAGGGCCAGAAACCCCCAGTCAGATGGCAGCTCCAAATGTTCTGTGGCCAGGGCTTGCGTGGCCACAAACCCATGAGGCGTCATCCAGATCGCGTTCCCGACCACGACCATGAGGAAGCCGACCTTGATGAAGGTCCTGGAAGAAACCGTGATGCGGCCCAGTGGCGGAATGACCTTGCTCAAAATCATGGGAGCCAGCACCAGCGGAAGAAGCACGCCCAACGACTTGGGGTCGGGAACCGGGAAAATCGTCCAGGTGTAGGTCATCACAAAGGGCAGGGCGATCATGACCAGCATCGTCAAGGCCGACATCCGGACCCGCTCCACGCCCTCAATGCGCTTCATGCTCAGCCAGATATAGTAGTTGCTGGCCAGGAAGATCAAGCCGATCATGGCCCCCTGCATCTCGAAGAACATCGAGAGCTGGTCCGCCATCATGTACGGGCAGATGGAGGCATCGTAGTCGCAGAGCTCATAGGCCAACAGGTAGCCCATGAAGGGGAGAAACAGAAGCGCTCCGACGCCGATGAGATTTCCGACGAACCCCATCCAGTCGTAATAGGATCGCTCTCCTTCGCTCTTGGCCCCCAAGTACATATAGGCCGCGATCAGGCCGGCGATGAACCCGCCGAACGTGACGTTCCCCACCAAGCGGTGGAGGTTGAGCGGCATCCAGCTGTAGTTGAAGATCTTGTCCCACAGCGACGCGGTCTGGATAAAGTCGGCCAGCGAAATGCCTTCGATCGCCTTGGACGGCGTATTCATGAAGGAGGTCGGGCCGTCGATGACGAACAGGGTCACGGTCCCGATGACGTTCAACAAGACACCCAGCGCAATGTGGCGCGCCTTCTTCTCCCCCTTCCACGCGTCCCAACTGTAAAAATAGAGATACAGGACGATCGTCTCCCCGATAAACAGCAGGGGATAGATCACCGCAAAAATCAGGAAAAAGTGGTTGATCAGCCACGTGGTGAATTGCGGATAGGTGGCCAGGAGCACGAAGATAAAGAGACCGCCGGTCAGGGCGGTCATGCTGTAGAGAATGACCGTGACCTTCGTCACTTCCTTGGCCAGCCGGTCGTAGCGGGGGTCCTGCTTTCTGTACCCCAGCCACTCGGAAATGACCACAAAGATCGGAGCCCCTAGGATAAACCCCGCAAACAAGATGTGGAGCTGGGCGACGATCCAAACCGCGGTCCGATTCCCCGTATAGGGGAACTCGGTGACCGGGGCGTTCGGAACCTGGGCATGGACAGTGGCTCCGAATACCACCAGCAGACCGAGCGTGATAAGGAGACTACGCTGCCACATTTTCATGTTGTCTCGCCGCCCCCCTCTCCAAAGTCCAAATGGATCACTTGCCGGCAGCGGCAGGAGCCGGACTTGCCGCCGGAGCCGCAGGAGCCGTCGGCGCTCCAGGAGCTGCAGGTGCCGCACCGCCGGCATCAGGAGCTGCTGCCGGAGCCGCTCCACCCGCCGCCGCACTACCCACCGGCACCCAGGCGTTCTTCGCCTGATCCCACTCCTGTCCCTTGAGCCCGAAGCTCCGCTCAAAAGCCACCAACTTCCAACGGTCTTCTTCGGACAGCTTGCTCTTCCAGGCCTTCATCTTGGTATTGGGCACCCCTTCGGAAATACGCCAGAACCAGACCGAATCCGAATAGAGCTTCATGCGCTCAGTGACCCGAAAATCGCGAGCCCCCGCCTTGACCGGCTTGCCGTCCTTTCCATGGCAGCTGGCGCAATTCACATCGGGATTCTTGGCTCCGATGAAGATCTGCCGCCCCTCTTCCACGATCTGGTCGTCGGCAAACCACCCAGCCGGCATGTGCTTGTCGGCATACTCGGCCGGCGGCGGCGGCGGCGCCACGATCGGGCCTTCCCCCCCTTCCCCGCCACATCCCACAGCCGTCAGGCCGACACCCGCTATCCCGACAAAGAACACCGCCTTCATCCAAGTCATGCTCTTCATAGTTCCCATCCACTCCTTTCTTGCAAACCGTACAGGCTCAGTTCTGCCATCGACCATCTCGACATTATCCGCGATGCAACGCCATTTCGGTGACGATAAAAAAGACGCTCTTACTCAGGCCAGCTGACCTGAAGCAAAAGCGTCATCTGCCCAGATCGCCCGAATGCCACTCGATACGACGCAACCTACTTGCGCGGCCCTTTCCCTCGCTTCCGCGAGTGCTGACGCCGGCTGATCAGCCGCGCGCCCACAAAAGCCGCGACAGCCGCAAGCCCAATGCCCGCCCCGTAGTATATCCACCGCGGCGAGGCTTCGTCCGATGCGTCACACCCTGCGCCGATATTGACCGTGACCTTCCGTTCCGTTTGAACATCTTTAGGATCAAATTGAGCGGTGACCTTTTTTTCCTGATCGAGGGCGGTAATCAGAATGGCATCGCCTCGATTGTCGTTATGCAGGTGCAGTGTGGCCTTATAGTATCCCTGACTATCGGTAAAGGCGGTGGTGCCGACAGCAACCCGGGCATCCTTCACGATCACTTCGGTTTCCACCGCCGGCTGACCGTCTGCCTTACAGACATGCCCTTCAACGGTGAAACGGTGATCGACCTCATGCATCGCCACCGCGATGTCTGGGCCATACGCAATCGCCCCCAAGCAGGCAACTCCGAGAGGCAGCACCGCCGACCAATAACCCACGCCTCTTTCGTCTCTCGGCCCTTGCCCCATTGTGCCTCGGCGCCCATGTCGCCGCCTCTGAATTCGGATGCGCTCACCGGCGCCTCACCCTTCGAAAAAACTTGCAAAAACACGGCACAAACCGGCTTTGGGCGCGACATTTCTAGCATAGGCCATAGTCTTTGTCAATAACATCTCTGCCGTCCAAAGCCGTCGCAAACGGTCCCTTTTGGCAAATCGAATTACTTGCTCTGTGCGGGTAAAAACAGGAGGCCCTTGCACTCACGCACTTTACAAGCCCAAGACAGGCCCGGCTGTATGGGGCCCTATGGACAGAGGAGACTCAGGAATGTGTGCAGGGGGAGGACTGGAGAGAAGACGGCTCAGAGGTACCCACGGGCTTTCGCCTCGGCTTCCGACTGTTCAGCTTCGGCGCGACGTTGTGATTCTTTTTTCGACACCCAGGCTTCCCACGATTTTCCCGACGCCGTGTCTTTTCCGGTAAACGCGATGGTGGCCACGTCCTCATAGAGAATTACGCGCTCGCCGACTTCCCCCTTGGGGAACACTTGGAGACAGGGACGCGAGCCGGTCGCAATCCGGTTAAACAGATAGCCCTCGACCGTCTCGCCGGATCGCAATTTCAGCGTGACGTCTCCACGATAATCGAAGGCCTGCTCCACCGCCTCAGCCAGTTCCCTGGCCGTCCGCGGGCGATACACGCGTCCTTCGAGGACGCCGGCTTCCGGTCCATGGTTTTTCGAATCGGTCATTGCATCACCGTTTGACGAGGTGGCACCCATCAACCTGCAGGAGGCTACCGGACATCGGGTAGCAGGGTGGCTTTCACGGTTCGCCCGAAGCCGGACCACGAGCCGAAGGTATCCTCGACTGCGGACGCCTCGTAGCCGCAGTGCACCATGCAATCGGCGCACTTCTCGTTCCGCCCGACCCCGTACCGGTCCCACTCGGTATCGGACATGAGTTCCTGGAAGGTCTTGGCATAGCCTTCCTGCAACAGATAACAAGGCTTCTGCCAGCCGAAGACGTTGTAGGTCGGGTTTCCCCAGGGCGTGCACTGGTAATCCCGCTTCCCCATGAGAAACTCCAGGAAGAGAGGCGATTGATTAAAGCGCCAGCCGCGCTTGCGATCGCCCAGAACGCGGGCGAACAACTCGCGAGTCCGATCCCGCTTGAGGAAATTTTTCTGGTCCGGAGCCTTTTGATAGCTGTAGCCGGGGGAAATCATCATGCCTTCGACCCCGAGCCTCATCATCTCATCGAAGAACGCACGCACACGCGCAGGATTCGCATCCTCGAAGAGGGTCGTGTTCGTCGTGACGCGGAATCCCCGCTTCAACGCCGCGCGGATCGCCTTGACCGCGACCTCGAACACTCCATCGCGGCAGACGGCCAGATCGTGCTCCTCCTGGAGGCCATCCATGTGGATGCTGAACGTCAAGTACTTGGACGGAGTGTACTCATCCAGTTTCCGCTCCAAGAGAATGGCGTTGGTGCAGAGATAGACGTATTTCTTGCGTGCGACCAAGCCGCGGACGATCTCGGGCATCTCGGGATGGATCAGCGGCTCCCCGCCAGGAATGCTGATGATCGGCGCCGCGCACTCCTCGGCCGCAGTCCAGCACTGCTCCGGCGTCAGGCGCTTATCCAGCACGTGGTCGGGATACTGGATCTTGCCGCAGCCCGCGCAGGCCAGGTTGCACCGAAACAGCGGCTCGAGCATAAGGACCAGCGGGTACCGCTCACGCCCCTGTATTTTCTGCGTCAGCACATACTTGACAACCGTATACATCTGGGAAACTGGGACAGCCATCCGGTGCTCCTCTCGTCATCTATGGCAACGAAAGCCAGGGCCGCCCGGCTTTCGCGAATCGTCGCGTGCTAGTACCGTCCAAACCGGCTCCTCACAGGAGCCCGCGAGCCGCGTGCCCCGCTAGCGCACGTGCGCACAAGGGGAGAGTCTATGGAGGCGCCGGGCGGGTTCGAACCGCCGCATCGCAGTTTTGCAGACTGCTCCCTTAGCCACTTGGGTACGGCGCCCCGCAAACATTATAACGACCCGTCTGTTCCAACTCAACGCACAGGCGGGGCAACCGGCTTCGTCAGGATGGTCGGCGGGAGGCTGGGCGTATCCGCACCTCCATCCTTTGCCTTTGTCGTGAGCCTTTCGCTTGTCGTCTTGCGATGGAAACTCCGGGAAGAACCGGCGCGGCGGCAATCACTCAACGCTTATTCGGCAGGACAGGAATCTCGCGGCCCAGGGTCGACCGATGATCGGACGGATAGCCGACGGCTTGGCCGGACAACGCCCAGGGCGGCTCTCCGGCTCCCTCGTTCGCAGCAACCGCCACGGCACTATCGTCCGCCCCCTCGGCTTCTTTTTCCTTGGCCAGGCTTTCCACTTCCTGGATCAGCGTTTCCATCAGTTCCTCCATAGGAACCTTCCGCACCAACTTGCCCTTTTTGAACAAAATCCCGACGCCTTCGCCGCCGGCAATGCCGATGTCCGCTTCTTTGCCTTCGCCGATCCCGTTCACGACGCAGCCCAGCACCGAGACATTGAGCGGCGCCTTGATATGCCCCAAGCGTTGCTCCAGCTCATTGGCCAGACGCACCACGTCGATTTCCACCCGCCCGCAGGTCGGACAGGCAATCACGTTGATCCCGCGATGGCGCAACTCGAGCGACTTCAGGATTTCAAACCCGACCTTCACTTCCTCGACCGGGTCCGCGGCCAAGGAAACCCTCAACGTGTCGCCGATGCCGTTGGTCAGAAGCCAGCCGAGGCCGATGGAAGATTTAACGGCTCCGGTCATGGCGGTGCCGGCCTCGGTGATGCCGATGTGGAGCGGACAATTCGACTGCTGGGCAAAAAGCCAATAGGCGTCCATCGCCATATGAACGTCCGACGCCTTGAGCGACACCTTCATGTTGGTGAAGCCGACATCCTCCAAGGCGTGGACGGCATTCAGGGCCGACTCGGCCAGCGCCTCGGCGGTCGGATAGCCGTACTTCTCCAACAGATGCCGCTCCAAGGAGCCGCCGTTGACGCCGACGCGAAGGGGAATCCCATGGTCGTTGACCGCCTTGATGACCTCGGCGGTCTTCCACCAAGCCCCGATGTTGCCCGGATTGATCCGCACACAGTCCACCACCTCGGCCGCCTTCAGGGCGAGGCGATGATCGAAGTGAATGTCCGCGATCAGCGGCACGGTCATCTGGGCCTTGATCTTCGGCAAGGCCTCCGCCGCATCCATGTCGGGCACCGCCACGCGGATGAGTTCGCACCCGGCCTGCTCCAGCCGGCGAATCTGCTCCACCGTCGCCGTCACATCGCGGGTATCGGTCGAGGTCATGGACTGGACAGAAACCGGCGCATCCCCGCCGATCTTGACCCGTCCGACTGCGATCTGTCTGGTTTTGCGTCGTGAGATGTGCATCGCGATCCGCCCGATCCTGCCCCGTCAGCTCCCCTGTTCGTCTCCCTCGACCACGCGGTGCCTCCGGGAGAAGTCCGTGCTGCAGCCGACCCGTTCCTGGGCGGGCACGAGTTCCGGAGAACTCTGTGCGAGCAGGGCCTTGGCACTCTCATAGATCCCGTCCGCGGTCAGTCCGTACTTCTCACGCAGCAGGTCTTGCGGCCCCTGTTCGATGTACCAATCCGGCAGCCCGACAACCTTGGTCGGCACCTGGATCCCTTGGTCGGAGAGCGATTCGAGCACGGCCGAGCCGAAGCCGCCCATGCGCGAACCTTCCTCCACCGTCAGGAGACAGCGCACGCGCTTCGCCACGGACCCGATCAGTTCCGCGTCCAGCGGCTTGACGAAGCGGGCATTGACGACCGCCGCCGAAATACCCTCCGCCTCCAGCCGCTTGGCGGCTTCGACCGCCTGCCAGACCGTGACCCCGATCGCCACGAGCGCGACATCCGTGCCCTCCCGCAACAGCTCGCCCTTCCCGATCGGAAGCGCCGTCGGCTCCGGGTCCATCGTCACGCCCAAGCAGCTCCCACGCGAGTACCGCACCGACGCCGGCCCGTCGTGGTCGAGGCAAGTCTTGACCATGTGCTGCAACTCGTTTTCATCCTTCGGTGCCATCACCGCCATGTTCGGCATGTGCCGGAGATAGGCATAGTCGAACGCCCCATGGTGCGTCGTCCCGTCTTCCGCCACCAAGCCTCCCCGGTCGAGACAGAACGTCACCGGCAAGTTCTGGGTGGCCACGTCATGGATGACCTGGTCGTAGGCCCGCTGCAGGAACGTCGAATACATGACCACGACCGGGCGCAGACCCTGCGTGGCCAGTCCGCCGGCGAACGTCACGGCATGCTGTTCCGCAATCCCGACATCATAAATCCGGTCGGGGAATTCCTTCTCAAAGGCCGTCAGACCGGTCCCTTCGCACATGGCCGCCGTAATGGCCACGATCCGTCGGTCCTTCCTCGCCAGCGTCGTCAGCGCGTGCATCGCATGCGCCGTATAGGACGGGCGCGCGGCCTTTTTGGCCGGCTCGCCGGTCTCGCGCACGAAGGCCGGGCAGGCATGGAACCAGATCGGGTTCTTCATCGCCGGCTCGTAGCCAAGCCCCTTCTTCGTAATCACGTGCAACAGCGTGGGGCCCTTCAGCTTGAACACGTTTTCGAG
>SCVQ01000186.1 GCA_004296865.1 Nitrospirota bacterium | reverse complement strand
GCAGCATCAGCACCGGCGATTCGGCACAGCCGTCCACCCGCTATTTTTGTCCTACATGATCGCGCTCGGATTAGGCCTGCATAACCTGGGCGAGGGGTTGGCCATTGGGGCAAGTTACGCCCAAGGCCAGTGGGTCCTGAGCGGGTTGTTGGTCGGAGGCTTCGCCCTTCACAATGGGACGGAAGGATTCGGGATCATGAGTCCTATCGCCCGGACGCCGCTACGACTGCAAGACATCGGCTTCCTCGGGTTGCTCGCTGGAGGACCTACCTGCCTCGGCACGATGATCAGCGGGCACATGGTGTCACCCTACCTGTCGTTGATCTCATACACCTTGGCAGCCGGTTCCCTCCTCTACGTGATCATGTCGTTGGTAGCCCTGTCGTATACCACGGTCCACCAGCTGCACGCCGCTACCGGTCTCTTCACCGGCCTCATCTTCATGTACGTCACCGGCATGGCTCTGACACTTTTTGTCGGCGGCAGCAGATGAGAGCCATGCCCCCATTCCTAGAAAGCACGGCCACTTTCCTGCCGCCGTTGCCCTTCGCTCCTCTCCCCAGAGAGCTGGCCCAGGGCAACGATATGGTCAACGGCCCCCTCATGGTCTTCGCGGCCGGAGTCCTTGCCTTGGCCGTACTCGTGGGGCTCCTCATCCTGGCAGCCGTGCAAATCAGGAGGGCCAATCACCGACTCGGGGAGTATGCAGCGACCCTCAAAGCCCAGAACCGGGCACTGGAACGGACCAGGCAGGAGTTGCACCACTCCGCGCATCATGATGTTCTCACCGGTCTGCCCAATCGTCAGCGCTTTTATGACCGGTTCGCGCAGGCGCTCGCCCTGGCATCTCGCCACAATACACCGATTGCGCTCCTGTTCATCGATCTGGATCGTTTCAAACCCATCAACGATACGTTCGGGCATCCCCTCGGCGACCGCCTCCTCCAAGCCGTGGCCAAGCGTCTCCACGGATGTCTCCGCAAAAGCGATACGGTCGCCCGCCTCCATGGCGACGAGTTCGTCATTATTCTGACGGAGGTCGCGCAAACGAAGGATGTCGCAATGGTCGCACAAAAGATCCTGGAGACCTTATCCCGGGTGTACCTTCTGGACGATCAGGAACTCCGCATCTCCTGCAGCATCGGTATCAGCATCTATCCCCAGGACGGCCAGGAGATCGAGACGCTTCTCAAGAATGCGGATGCGGCGGTGTATGCCGCCAAGGAGGTCCGGCACACTTATCAGTTCTATGCGCCGGAGATGAATACCCTGACCCGAAAACGAGCCGGCATGGAGACCATGCTGCTCAAGGCACTCGAACGCGATGAGCTGGTGCTGCACTATCAACCGCGGATCGAATTGGCGACGGGACGCATCACCAGCATGGAAGCGCTGCTGCGATGGCAGCACCCTGAGTTCGGGCTCATCGCACCGGATGAGTTTGTGCCCATGGCCGAGGAGACGGGACTCATTGTCCCGATCGGGGAATGGGTCCTCCGCACAGCGTGCACCCAAACGCGCGCATGGCACCAACTCGGCTTCCCAACTTTGCGCGTCGCGGTCAACCTCTCAGCTCGACAGTTCCGCCACCGAGCGCTCACCGACACGATCATGCAGACCCTAAGCGACACAAGGCTGGCCCCCCAATACCTTGAACTGGAGTTGACCGAAAGCTTGGTCATGAAACACCCGTCGGCCGACATCGCCACGCTCAAGAAGCTGAATGCGGCCGGGATTCAGCTTTCTATTGACGATTTTGGCACAGGCTATTCGTCCCTCAGCTACCTGAAGCGTTTGCCGATCACGGCCGTGAAAATAGACCGGTCCTTCATCGGGGGACTGCCGAACGAGCTGGATGACGCGGCCATCGTCACGGCCATCATCGCCATGGCCCATCGCCTGATGCTGACGGTGGTCGCCGAGGGTGTGGAAACCGATGGACACCTCCAGTTCCTGCGCGGACAGGAATGTGACGAGGCTCAAGGATTTCTGTTCAGTCCGCCGGTCCCGAAAGACGCGTTCACGCACTTGCTGCTGATGAAACGTCCCCTGTTGCAGAGCATCGGGTGATGTTCATGGTCGGACCAAGTGCAGCCTTCACCGCCGGTTTTCTGGCAATCGCCCTCTTGATTGTCCTCCTGGTTCTAGCCGCGTTTCAGATCAGGAGGGCTCATCTCCGGCTTAGGGAATACGCAGTGACGCTGGAGGCGAAGAACCGAGAGCTGGAAGAGGCCAGGGAGGAACTGGCGCTTTCGCAGAAGCTGGCTTCTGTTGGAACACTGGCAGCCGGCGTGGCTCATGAACTCAATAACCCGCTGACCATTATCCTGGGGTTCACCGCCCAGCTCCTTTCCCGCGCCACCCCCAGTCCACCTCCCCAGGCGGAGCTGGAAAAGAGTCTGGGCCGAATCCAGGAGGCTGCCTTGCGGACCAAGAAGATCGTCGAGGGCTTTCTCCTCTTCGCCAGGATGAAAAAGCCAAAAAAAGTCCCGGTACCGCTGAATCAGGTGCTCATGAAGGCCATTGACACGGTGGCCGATCAATTCGCAGCCGATCACATACGTGTGCTCACCCGCCTTGCCCCGGATCTGCCGCATCTCAGCGGAGATCCGGGGCAGATCGAACAGGTGGTGTTGAACATTCTCACCAACGCCCACCACGCCCTGCGCCAGAATCACGTCAAAGGGACCGTCACCGTTACCATGGCGACAGAGGCTGACCGGATTCGGCTCGTGTTGGAGAACGACGGCCCGCCGATCCCGACCGAACACCTCAGCAGAGTCTTTGACCCTTTGTTCACGACCAAAGAGCCCGGCAAAGGGACCGGGCTGGGCCTGTCGATCTGCTATGGCATCATCAGGGAGCATGGGGGAACGATCAGGGCCGAGAACAGACCGGAGAACG
>SCVQ01000185.1 GCA_004296865.1 Nitrospirota bacterium | reverse complement strand
ACCTTCGACACCGGCGGCATCTCGCTCAAGCCGGCCGAGAACATGGAGCAGATGAAGGCGGACATGACGGGCGGCGCGGAAGTCCTGGCCACCATACGGGCCGCCTCGCGCCTGCGCCTGCCCCTGCACCTCATTGGCCTCCTGCCCGCCACCGAGAACATGCCGGGGGGCCGCGCGATCAAGCCGGGCGATATCCTCACGACCCTCTCGGGCAAGACGGTGGAAGTCCAGAACACCGATGCCGAAGGACGCCTGATCCTCGCGGACGGGCTGGCCTATGCGACACGCTACAAGCCGCGCGTCATCATCGACGTGGCCACTCTGACGGGGGCCTGCGCGGTGGCCTTGGGACAATTTGCCGTCGGCATGTTGGGCAACAACGACGAGCTGAAAAAGCGCATCCAGCAAGCCGGGCTCACAGCCGGGGAGCGGGTCTGGGAAATGCCGCTCTGGGAGGAATATTTCGAGCAGTTGAAAAGCGAGGTGGCCGACATGCGCAACATCGGGGGACGTGGCGGCGGCATGATCACCGCAGCCTTGTTCCTGAGCAAGTTCGTCGGCACCTTCCCCTGGGTGCACCTGGACATCGCCAGCACCGACTGGAGCGAGCGGGAACGCGCCTACATTGCCAAGGGCCCCACCGCCATCGGCACGCGCCTGTTACTCCAGTACCTGCTCGATGAAGCCGCGTCTCGGTCGTGACGGGTGACGGGTAACAAGCCATGATCACAATGCTCGAATACGTCCGTGATTCTTTACGCGTCACGCGTCACGCGTCACGCGTCACTCTCGCGCAGGGGTCAGGATGACCCTCCTGCGCGAGCAAATCGGCCAGTTGTTCATGCTCGGGTTTACCGGCACGTCGGTGTCGCCGGAGCTTGCCGGCCTCCTGGCCGAGTATAAGCCCGGCGGCCTGATCCTCTTCGCCAGAAATCTGGAATCCCCGGCGCAGATCATCGAGCTGACCAATGCCCTTCAGCAACGGTCCCCCCACTCGCCCTTGCTGATCGCGATCGACCAGGAAGGGGGCCGCGTCTCCCGGCTGCCCAAAGGCTTCACGATCTTCCCACCCTGCGCCAGACTCGGCCAATGCGGCTCAGCCGAATTGGCCTATGCCGCCGCCGCCGCGACCGCCCTGGAACTGCGCGCGGTCGGCATCAACATGAACATGGCGCCGGTGCTGGACATCCACACGAACCCGGCCAACCCGATCATCGGGGACCGCGCCTTCGGCTCCGACCCCGACCTGGTCTGCGAACTGGGCCTGGCGACGATCGCCGGACTGCAGGACCATCAGGTCGTCTCCTGCGGCAAACATTTTCCCGGTCACGGCGACACCATCGCCGACTCCCACAAGGAACTTCCGTCGGTCGTCGCCTCCCGGGACCGCCTCGCCGAGGTGGAGCTGCGCCCGTTCCGCCACGTCATCGTGCAAGGCGAACGCGGACCGGCGACGCTCATGACGGCGCATGTCCTGTACCCCGCGTTGGACGGCCGGTTTCCCGCCACGCTGTCCTCGGCCATTCTCTCCGATCTGCTGCGGGACCAGTTGCACTTCGATGGCGTGGTCCTGACGGACGACATGGAAATGCACGCGATCATCGACCACTACGGCATCGGCGAGGCCTCGATCCGGGCCTTTCAAGCCGGCGCCGACGTCATCTTGATCTGCAAGGACCGGGACCGGGCGGTCACCGCGATGGAGGCGCTCCATACCGCCGTGCAGAACGGTACGATCTCCGAAGCGCGGGTGGACGCCTCGCTGCGCCGGATCGCGCAGGTCAAGGCACGGTTTCTCCACTCCTACAAACCGGCCGACCCCAGCACCGCCCACATGATCGTGGGCAGCCGGACGCACCGGGCGCTGCTGGGGCAACTCCTCGATGCCGGCAAGCCGCCCACGATAGCCCCGGCATGAAACCGCTCGCCACGGCGACTGCGCAGCCGGCCGGGCCCAAAGAGATCTGGGCCTGGTGCATGTACGACTTCGCCAATTCCTCCTTTACCACCCTCATCGTCACCGTCGCCTACAGCGTCTACTTCGTGCAGGTCGTCGCGGGCGGGCTGGGACACGACGGCGCCGCCGAACGCGTCTGGTTTTGGGGCTACGCGATCTCCATGCTGATCGCGGCGCTCTTGGCTCCGCCCCTGGGCGTCATCGCGGATGCGCGGGCCGCCAAACGGGCGTTCCTGCTCGGCTCCACGCTCGTCTGCGTCGCCTGCACCGCGCTCCTCGCCTTCGTACAAGCCGGCGACATCTGGATGGGACTGATCCTGTTCGGGCTGGCCAACGTCGCCTTCGATCTCGGCTTCTTATTTTGCAGCGCGTTCCTGGTGGAGCTTGCGCCGCCCGACAAGATGGGCCGCATTTCTGGTTATGGATGGGGCCTGGGCTATGCCGGCGGGCTCCTGTCTCTGGCCATCGCCTACCCGTTCATCAGCGGCGGGTTCGCCGAATCCAACCTGCCCTTCTACCGGCTCAGCTTCGCCGTCACGGCCGCTTTTTTCCTCGTGGCGACGGTGCCCACGTTTCTGTTTCTCCGGGAACGCGCGGTCCCGCAGCCGGACCTGGGAGGGTCGCTCTGGCAGGAGGCGTTCACACGGCTGGCCCAGACCGCACGCCATCTCGGCCGCTATCGCGACCTGGCCGCCTATCTCATCGCCTACCTGATCTATACGGACGCCATCAATACGGTCATCGTCGCCTCCGCCATCTTCGCGAATAAAGTCCTGGACTTTTCTCCGGGCGATCTGATTATCTATTTCCTGGTCACACAGGTAACGGCGGGACTGGGGGCCGTCTGGTTCGGCCAGCTGGCCGATCGGATCGGGGCCAAGCGGACGATCAACATCACGCTGCTGGCCTGGATCGCGTTGGCCGCCTGTGCGGCGCTGGTCAGAACCCATGCGCAGTTTTATGCGATCGGCCTGGTCGCCGGCGCCGTCCTGGGGGCGAATCAGACCGCCAGCCGGACCTTGCTGGGCCAGTTTACGCCGGCCGGCCGGCAGGCTGAGTTTTTCAGTTTCTTTTCGGTCACCGGGAAATTTGCCGCCGTCATCGGGCCCGTGGTTTATGGGGAGGTGACGGCCTGGACCGGCAGCCAGCGCTGGGCCATTGTCTCCATGGCCCTCTTTTTTGCGATCGGTCTGCTGGCCTTCCGGAACGTGGACGAGGCGCGAGGCATCGCGGCAGCGCAACAATAGCCGGAGAAGCTGTCAGCGATCAGCCTCAGTAAGAAAATAGATCCGATCGCTTCATCCTGATAGCTGACGGCTGAAAGCTGACAACTGAGGGCTTCATGGCGGTTAAAAAAGGTGACCTCCTCGACGAGCGCAAACGCCATCCTGACTCCTGCGGGCTGGTCGTGAAAATCATGGGCGGCGGCGCGGGGTTCGAGAAAGTCATCTGCTGCGACCACGAGTTGACCGAGGAGGACGTCGTGACGCAGATGGGGTCCCCGCTGGGGCGGCAAAAGGGCGCGATGCCGGTCGCCGTCATCCTGGATGAGAAGATGCTCTATCCGAACTCCTGCGGGCTCCGCGTCATGATCATGGATGGGGGGGCCGGCTTCAAAGAGATTCGCTGCTGCGGCCATTCCCTCACGCTCAATTCGATGTGGGAACTGAAGTTCGGACAGTTGCGGGGGGTGCCGCCCGCGTCATCGGAACCGCAGCCCGGACCGCACGGCACGGCGTAACGCGTCAGCGTGACGCGCAAGAGAGACCTCCACAGGCTTCACAAACGACGGTTGGACGACTAACGAAAGATGGTGATCACATGAGTGACCGGTTCGACGTCATGAAGCATCTGCCTTGCCGGATTGTCCAGTGGATGGAGTGGCTGGACCGGTGGGGTTATGTCACCACCGGCTTGAGCCTGCTCCTGCTGGGCATGCTGATCTTCGTGTACAGTTGGTACTCGTTTGCGCTCGCGGTGCAACACACCAGCCTGCTGGTGGCCGGGCTCAAGCTCCTGAACGATCTCCTCCTGGTCATCATCCTTCTGGAGCTGTACCGGACGGTCATCCGGTTCCTCCAAACCGGCATCCTGGCCCTCGAACCCTATCTCGCCGTCGGCATCATCGCTTGCACCAGACGCATCCTGACCGCCAGCGCCGAGCTCTCCCACCAGCCCGAGATCACGGACCTGTTGTTCAATCGCTACCTCATGGATGTCGGACTGAACGTCACGGTGATCATGGTCCTGATCGTCGCGGTCTTCATCATTCGGAAGCGGCAGCCCCTACCCGCAAC
>SCVQ01000184.1 GCA_004296865.1 Nitrospirota bacterium | reverse complement strand
GCCAGCAAAAAAATCTTGATCGTCGAGGATGAGCAAGACATTCTCGACCTCGTCAAGCTCTACCTGCAAAAGGAGGGCTACCGAACCTGCACTGCCATGACCGGTTTGGAGGGACTCAAACAAGTCAAATCCGAACATCCAGACCTGGTCATTCTGGACCTGATGCTCGCCGAGATGGACGGCTTGGAGGTCTGTCGGAGGGTCCGGGCAGACCCGCAGACCACCATGACCCCCATTATCATGCTCACCGCCAAGGCGGAAGAATCGGACCAGATCGTCGGACTGGAGCTGGGTGCGGACGACTACATCACCAAGCCCTTCAGCCCCAAGGCCCTGGTGGCGCGCGTCAAAGCCCTGTTCCGCCGGTTAGAGCGGGCCAGCGAAGAACCTTCGCGCCACGTCTATGGCCCCGTAGTGATGGATCTCGATCGCCATGAAGTCACCGTCTCCGGACGCGACGTGCCGCTCACGGCGAAAGAATTCGGACTGCTGCAGCATCTGCTTCGGAATCCCGGCCGCGTCATGACCCGCGAGGTCCTGCTGAACTCGGTCTGGGGCTACGATTACTTTGGCACGACCCGCACGGTGGACGTGCATGTCCGTCGTTTGAAGCAGAAGATTCCCCTCCTCAACGAGGCCATCGTATCGGTCAAGTCGCTCGGCTACAAACTGAAAGAACTGTGAGAGGTGACGCGTGACGCGTGACGAGAAGGCACACCAGCAACCGGCCGACTCCTTTTCACTCGTCCGACACCCATCACCTACCACCCGTCGCCGACCACGGTCCCTATGAACCTATCGATCCGATGGAAAGTCGCCCTCGGCACCCTCCTGGCCGTGACGCTGGGGCTGACCGTGGGCGGATGGCTTGTCCTCCGATCGATCGAACAACTCGAGCTCACCCGCCTCACCGAAGCGTTAGAGGCGCGGACCGGCCTGGCCGCCTATTCGCTGCAAGGGCTCCTGCGCCCCTCCTCCTCGGACTCCCTGAGCCTGTCCCAAGAACGCTTGTCCCGCCTGCAGACGATGGCGCAGGAACTAAGCCGTCACGCCCTCGCGCGGGTGACCGTGATCGGCCCGGATGGGCGGGTCTTGGCCGACAGCGCCACGCCGAGTGAAGCCATTTCGCAACTGGACAACCACGGGAGCCGCCCCGAAGTGGTCCAGGCCCTGGCGACAGGACGCGGGACCGACATCCGGCTCAGCGAGACCACCGGACAACGCATGTTTTATCTGGCCCTGTCCCTGACCGCACCAGAGGGGCATCCCGTCGGCGTGGCGCGGCTGGCCCTGCCGCTGACCGCGCTGGAAGCCAGGGTTCGTGCGTTGCACTACACGCTCGGTCTTGCCTTTGGCGTGGCCTTCGCCGTCTCGGTCGCGGTGAGCGTGCTCCTGGCCAGGGGATTGACCGGGCCGCTTTCGGACATCGCCGCCGTGGCCCGAAAACTGGCCGGCGGTTCCCTCGGACAACGCATCCGCACCACCGCTCGCGACGAAGTCGGGGTCTTGGCCGCCACCCTCAATCAGATGGCGGACCAGCTCGAAGCCAACCTCCACGAAGTCTCGGAAGACCGCGCCCAGTTACTGGCGATGCTCACCTCGATGGTGGAAGGCGTCATGGTCCTGGACTGCCGCGGCACCGTGCTCCAAATCAACCCCGCCCTGGAACGGATGTTCGCGTTGCGCGGGGCCGAGACAAGGGGCCGCCCCTGTGCGGAAGTGATCCGGCACCACGAGCTCAACGCCTTCGCAAGGCAGGTGCTGGAGACCCGGCGCAACCACAGCGGCGAGATCACGCTGGCCCCAAGCGGCCGCACCGTGAACGTCGAAGCCTCCGTCGCCGGCGGGCAGCGTGAAAACGAAGCCTGCGTGGTGCTCGTCTTTCACGACATCACCGCGCTCCGACGGCTGGAGAAAGTCCGAAAGGACTTCGTCGCCAACGTCTCCCACGAACTGCGTACGCCGTTGACGTCAATCAAAGGCTATGTCGAAGCACTGCTGGACGGCGCGAAGGACGACCCGGAAGAAGCCGCGCGGTTTCTGGGCATCATCCTGAAGCAGAGCGATCGACTCAATCTGATCCTGGAGGATCTGCTCCAACTCTCGCAGATCGAGTCCGGCCAGGTCCTCTTCAAGCAAGACCCGGTCCGGTTGAGGACAGTGGTGGACCGGACCCTGTCTTTGATCAAACCCTTGGCGGACAAGAAGGGGCACACGATCACGGTTTCGTTGTCCCCCGATCTGCCGCCGGTGCTGGGCGATGACGAGCGGTTGGGACAGGTCATGACGAACCTCGTGGACAACGCGGTGAAGTACACCCCGGCCAACGGGTCCATTCATATCGCGGGACAGGTGACGGACAGCTCCGGCCGCGAGGAAGTGGAATTGACGGTGACCGATACGGGGCTGGGTATTCCTGACGCGGATCGCCCCCGCGTATTCGAGCGGTTTTATCGGGTGGATAAGGCCCGGTCACGGGAATTGGGCGGCACCGGCCTCGGTCTGGCCATCGTCAAACACATCGTGGAAGGACATGGCGGGCGGGTCTGGGTCGAAGGAAACGAGCCAATCGGCAGCCGCTTTGTAGTAAGACTCCCGACCGCATCCTCAAAAAATCATCAAGTCTGAAAGTCATACGGTCGGCTCATTCTCAAACCTTCGACCGTGAAGACTTTCGGACTTTCGACTTCTTTCAAGCCAGCCGAGAGAGTCCCGCATAAATCAGCGCCGCCACCAAGGCTGCGCCGGGAAGCGTAAAGATCCAGGCGTAGAGGATGCGGGCGGTCACGCCCCACCGGACCGCCGAGAACCGCTTGACGACGCCCACCCCCATCACCGACGACGTAATCGTGTGGGTGGTGCTGACCGGCAACCCGATGTGCGCCGTCGCGAGCAGCACCGTGGCCGCCGCCGTCTCGGCCGCAAACCCATGGACCGGTTCGAGCGTCAAAATGCGCATCCCCAGCGTGCGCACGATCTTCCACCCCCCCACGGCCGTCCCCAACCCCATCGCCAACGCGCAGGCGACGATCACCCACATCGGCACGTCGGCGCTCGTGATGTGGCCCGCCGAGAGCAGCGCCAGCGTGATGATGCCCATCGCCTTTTGCGCGTCGTTCGCCCCGTGACTGAAGGCCATAAACCCGGCGGAGACGAGTTGCAGGCGGCTGAACAGCCGCGTGGCCAACGGACGCGGCGTCCGGAAACACAAGTGGCTGATCGCCACCATGACCGCCAAGCCGATCACGAACCCGAACAGCGGCGACAGGACCATCGCCTCCAGGACGGACCGCAGGCCCGTCAACTTGACCACCTTCCAGCCCCCATGCACCAGCGCCGCCCCGACTAACCCCCCGATCAGCGCATGGGACGAACTGGTGGGCAAGCCCAGCATCAGCGTAAAGAAGTTCCAGATGATCGCCCCCCCCAAGGCGGCCGCGACCATGCTCTGCGTGACGGCGGCGGGGTCCACGATGCCGGAACCGACCATCTTGGCGACCGCCGTGGACATGAAGGCCCCGGCCACGTTCAACAGCCCGGCCATCAGGACTGCCGCCAGCGGGCTCAAGACCCTTGTGGAGACCACGGTCGCAATCGCATTGGCGCTGTCGTGCCAGCCGTTCGAGAAGTCAAACAGCAACGCCAGGGCCACCACCAACAGAAGCATGCCATTGAGGTCAAACATCAGACGTCCTCTTCAATCCCTTGCCTGTCCTTGGTCCTTGCCCTGGCGCACTCATGCAGACCGATCGCCTCGCCGGCCCGACCTGCCGGCCATCCGGCAGAAATCGTCAGATGTGCTTCAGCGCAATCCGTTCGAGGATGTTCGCCACGTCTTCGCAGCGATCGGTCCCTTCCTCGAAGTTTTCATAAATCTCTTTCCACTTGATCACCGCAATGGGATCTTTTTCCATTTCGAACAGGTATGAAATGGCATCCCGCGTGACCCGGTCCGCTTCGTTCTCGAGACTGTTGATCTTCACGCAACATTCGGTCATGTCCGTATGGGATTGCCCCAGGCGATCGATGCCGTCGCCCACGGCCACCGCCGATTGATAGAGGATATTGGCCAGTTTGATCGCCGCTTCCGTCGGCTGGGCCACCTTGAACACCACAAACCGATCCGCCACCGCCTCGACCAGATCCAGGATGTCGTCCATGGCGCTGGCCAGACCGTGGATATCTTCCCGGTCGATCGGCGTAATGAAGGTTTGATTGAGCTTCCGCACGATGTCGTGGGTGATCCCGTCCCCGATGTGCTCGACATCTTTGATGCGGCCGGCCTGCGCCACCGGGTTCTGAAAGTTCTCCATCATGTCCTTGAGCAGGCGGCTGCCCTCAATCATGTTGTGAGCCGCTTTCCGGAACAGGTCAAAGAACGCAATTTCTCTTGGAATTAAACCGAACATAGGTCGTGCCTCCTGTTACATGCCGCCGGCATGGTCATCCCCGCAACAGGGCGGTCGCCCAGGTGAGGCCTCCGCCGAATGTCCCGAGCAGGACCAGATCCCCGGCGCTGATGCGCCCCTCTCGATAGGCCAGGTCCAAGGCGATCGGCAGCGAGGCCGAAGAGGTGTTGCCGGCCTGTTCGATGGCCGAATACAGCTTCTCCGGAGGCAGCTCCAACCGCCGGCCGATGGCCGCCAGCAATCGCCCGTTGGCCTGGTGAAAGATGGCCTGCCCGAGGTCACCCACGCCGACCCCGAACTCCTTGAGGAGGTCCGTCACGGCCTCGGCCACACGCGTGACCGCCACGCGAAACAGCGGGATCCCCTGCATACGGATCGTGTGCCGCCGCTCCTGAACGGTCCGGCTGCTCGCCGGCTGTCGGGAACCGCCGGCCGGCACCGTGATGAGCGCATGGCGAGCCCCGTCCGCATAGAGACGGACGCCCAGAATGCCCCGCGGCTGACCGGCCTCGACCTGTTCTCCCACCACCACAGCCGCCCCCGCTCCGTCTCCGAAAAGAATCGCGGTCGTGGCATCCTGGCGATCGAGGAACCGGGACTTGATCTCCGCCGCCACCACCAGACAGCGTTGGGACTGTCCGCTCCGAATCAAACGATCCGCCATCGACAGGCCATAGAGAAACCCCGAGCAGGACGCGGCAATGTCGAAGGCCGCCGAGCCCCTCGCCCCAAGGCTCCGCTGCACATGGCACGCGGTCGAGGGAAACGCCATGTCGGGAGACGTGGTGGACAAGATGATCGTATCCACCGAGGCCGGGCTCAGGCCTGCCGCTTCGCAGGCTCGCCGAGCGGCTTCCTCCGCCAGATGCGAGGTCGCCTGCTCCTCACCGGCCCAGTGACGGACCCGGATGCCGGTGCGGCGGTACACGGCCTCCGGATCCAAGCCAAGCCCGGGGCTCACTTCGCTATTGCTCACCGACCGAGGAGGAAGATACGACCCGGTCCCCACGATTCTGCTTCGTTGCACGAGCCTCCGCGCCGCCGGGACGGCTTTCCACAGCACAGTGCACGGCGACGGTTACACGAGTCTGGTCCGTATTACGCCGGTGTTAATTTCGCACCCTCGTCTCAATTAGGTATCGCCGCGGCGATTATAGGTGCCCCTGCGCCGAGCGTCAATCGTCACCTCCCTCGCGTCATCCGCTTCGTCGCCTGTGCCGGACATTCCGAGATTGCATTTCGGACGAGGATTTGGTACCGTAACCAGGTCTCGCTGTACGTAATACGTAGCCTGTGGAGAAACCCCCGGCCCCATGAAGGTACTCCTTCTCATCGTTGTCGCAGCGGTCAGTCTTTCCGTCGGCTGTTCCAGCACGAAAAAACAGTCCACGGCGACCGCCAAACCCGTCAGCGGCACCGACGAACAGATCTTCATCGGCGACACGGTCGAGAAGAACTACGACCCCAACGTCATCATCAAACGGGCTGAAGCTTTCTTCGAAAAAGAAGACTACCCGGAAGCCATCATCGAGTACCAGCACTTCCTGGAACTGCACCGCGTCCACGTCCTGGCTTCCTACGCCCAGTTCAAGCTCGGCGAAAGCCACTACAAAATGGCCAAGACGGTGGACCGCGACCTGGAGCCGATCCGCAAAGCGGAGGAAGCGTTCGAGAAGCTGCTGAAGGAATTCCCGGGCAGCCGATACGAACAGGAGGCTGCGGAGCGGATTCGCGGCTGTCACGCCCTCATGGCGCAACATTACTTGCTCGTGGGGCAGTTTTATTACCGGAGGGAGTCCTACCTGGCCGCCGCCTACCGCTTCGAGTCCCTTCTCAAGCACTACCCGGAAATGGATGCGGCGCCGGAGGCCCTGTACTATCTGGCCCGCGCCTATAACGAACTCGGGGCGAACGACTGGGCCCTGGAGAAACTGACGCTGCTGGCCGAGAAATACCCCGACAACAAAAATGCCGAAGAGAGCCGGAAGCTCTTCGCCAAGTTGAACGTGAACGGAACACGTCCCGCTGCCACCATGCTTGCCAAAGCTCCATCGGCCCCCGGCAACACGGCGCCTGGGTCGTCACCCCGCGTCCCGGCAATCGATATCCAGCCGGCCGGTCGGCCTCCCGTCGTCTCCGCCGCGTCGGTCTCTGCCGCAGCCCTGGTCCCCCTCAACGCCGTGACGACCCAGGCGGTTTCCCTGGCGCCAACCTCCTTGATGCCGGAGATGACGCTCTGCCGCCTCGGCGCCTGGTGCTGAGCGGAAGC
>SCVQ01000183.1 GCA_004296865.1 Nitrospirota bacterium | reverse complement strand
ACTGAGCCGACGTTGCCGTATCTGACGGCAGCGGTGCCCGGCGTCGGAGGTATGATCCGGACCATGCCGGAAGACTTCCGCGTCGAAGAGCGGCCCCTCTATCTGCCCTGCGGCGAGGGGGAACACCTCTATCTCCGCATCACCAAGCGCGGGTTGTCCACGCCCCAGTTGGTTGAGCGGTTGGCCTCGACCTGGGGCGTCAAGGCCCGGTGTGTCGGCGTGGCCGGGCTCAAGGATGCCAATGCAGTCACGACCCAGATGGTCTCCCTGCAGGGGGTTGCGCCGGACGCGCTGTCCAAGCTGCGACCGGATGAGCGGATCCTTTCCGTGGAGGTGCTGGGGCGGCACCGCAACCGGCTGCGTACCGGGCACCACGCCGGCAATGTCTTTACGTTGGTGATCCGAGGGGTACAGCCGGGCGCGGCCGAATCGGTGCCGTCCATCTTAGAGGCCCTCTCGCGACGCGGGGTCCCCAATTATTTCGGGCCTCAGCGGCAGGGGCGGGATGGGCTCAATCACCGGATCGGCGCAGAGCTGTTGCAGGACGGGGCTCGCCGTGGCCGGATGCCGAAGTCCAAACGGCTCTGGTATCTGCACGCCTACCAGTCGTTTCTGTTCAATCACATACTGGCTCGTCGAATCGCGCGGATCGACCAGGTGCTCACGGGGGACTGGGCGATGAAGCAGGAGAACGGCGCCTGTTTCCCGGTCGAAGATGCGACGGTGGAGCAGCCACGGGCTCAGGCCTTTGAGATCAGCCCCACCGGCCCCTTGTTCGGTTCGCGGGCCCCCTGGGCGTCGGGCGAGCCTGGCGATATCGAACGGAGAGTGGCAGCCGACCTGGGGGCCACACCCGAATCATTGACTCAGGCGGCAAAGGACTGCGGGTTTCGTGGTGAGCGCCGGGCTCTGCGCGTGAAGCTGGAGGGGTTGGACTGGTCCCTGCAGGGCAATGCGTTGACGGTGTCCTTCGCGCTGCCTCCCGGTGCGTATGCGACCAGCGTGTTGCGCGAGTTGATGAAGACGGACGATCACAGACGCGACATGTGAGGCGAAGGCGCTGACGTCTTGCCCCTTGCGGTGGGGGAAGAGAGGTGACGGCATGGCTCTCGCACAGGAGACCGTCGTTCTGCACGGTCACATTATCGACTCGCTGATCCTCGCCAAGGTCCTGGACACGATTCTGATGATGGGCGGCACCTTCGATCTGAGCGAGGTGCGGATCGGGGTGACCCGCGGCGAGCCGTCTCGAGCCAGAATTCTCGTCCGAGCCTCTTCCCCCGCCGTGTTGACGGACATCCTCGATGCCATTCAGCCCCACGGCGCATCAATTGAACGCGAGTCGGACTGTACGGTCGAAGCCGCTCCCGCCGACGGGATACTTCCCGAAGGCTTCTATGCCACGACGCACCTGCCGACGCAGATTCGCCTGCAGGGCCGCTGGCTTGATGTCGAGGCGATCGAGATGGACGTTGCCGTTCGGGTGGATCGGGGGCTCGCGGCGGCGAGAGCGGTCCCGATGGGAGACGTGAGGAAGGGAGAGTGGATCGCCACCGGGCGCGACGGCATCCGCGTGCTTCCGTTGGAACGGCCCCAGGAGCGCGACGTGTTCGGTTTCATGGAAGCCCAGGTGTCTTCCGAGCGCCCGCACGGTCACATCATCGTCGACATCGCGCGCCGCATGCAGTCGCTCCGTGATGCGCGGGCGGCAGGGCAAGGCGCAGGCGATGTGCTGCTGGCCGGGGGGCCGGCCATCATCCATGCCGGCGGTCGCGAGGCGCTGGCCTGGCTGATCGAGGCCGGATTCATTCACGTCCTGTTTTGCGGCAATGCCTTGGCGGCACACGACATGGAGGCGCATCTGTTTGGGACCTCCTTGGGCTACGGCCTGACGGCCGGCCGGGCGGTCCCGCATGGCCACGAGCATCATCTTCGGACCATCAATCGCATCCGTGCGATCGGCGGGATCGAGGAGGCGGTCCGGGCCGGTGTGATCACGGAGGGGATCATGGCGGCCTGCGTCCGACGCGGGGTTCGCGTGGTGCTGGCCGGGACGATTCGGGACGACGGCCCGCTGCCCGGCGTGATCACGGACTCGGTGAAAGCCCAGGCCGCCATGCGAGCGGCGCTGCCGGGGGTCGGTCTGGCGCTGCTGGTGGCATCGACGCTGCATTCGGTGGCCACCGGCAATCTCTTGCCGGCCACGGTGCCGACGGTCTGCGTGGATGTGAATCCGGCGGTCCCCACCAAGCTGGCCGACCGGGGGAGCTTCCAGGCCGTCGGGCTTGTGATGGACGCGGCCTCGTTCCTGCGCGAACTGGCCCGTGAGTTGGGATGGAAGGCATGAGTCGGTTGCTGGTCTGCCCGCCGGACTATTTCAGCATCGACTATGAGATCAATCCCTGGATGCGGATGTCGAACCGGGTCGATCCTGATCGAGCCCGCGCACAGTGGCACGAGTTGATGAACGTGTTGGGGTCCCAAGCGGGGGCTGTGCTGGAGCGTCTCGCACCGGTGCCTGGTCTGCCGGACATGGTCTTTACCGCCAACGCCGGGGTGGTGGTGGGGCGACGGGCGGTTCCCAGCCGGTTCCGGCATCCGGAGCGCCGGCGAGAGGAGCCGTACTTCGAAGCCTGGTTCCAGTCGCACGGGTATGAGGTGACGAGGCTGGAGGAGGGGCTCTACTTCGAAGGGGCGGGGGATCTCCTTGGCGTTCCTGAGTCTCCCCAGCCGCTCTGGTTCGGCGGGTATCGACAGCGCAGCGAGATGCGCGCGTACACCCGCCTGGGCGACTTGTTCGAGTGCGAAATTATTCCGGTCGAGCTTGTAGACGGCCGGTTCTATCACTTGGATACGTGTTTCTGCCCGCTGAGCGGGGGAGATCTCCTGTACTACCCGCCGGCCTTCGACCGCTATGCCAGGGTCGTGATCGAGGATCGCGTCTGCGAGGCCCGGCGCCTGGTGGTGGCCGAGATGGAAGCCCTCCGCTTTGCCTGTAACGCAGTTTGCATCGGCCGGCACGTGGCCTTGCCGGCAGGCTGCCCCCAGACGGTGCAACTCTTACAGGAGCATGGCTACGAAACCCATGCGGTGGCGTTGGATGAGTTTATGAAGGCCGGCGGGTCCGCCAAGTGTCTCACGCTCGCGCTGGACTGAATCGAAAGAGCTTATGGCGTATGGCCGATAGCTGATGGCAGAAAGATTTCAGCCGTTCCGAGCCATAAGCTATTTGCCATCAGCTCTTTTCCTGAAGAGCCAGGAGAAGTAGAACCCGGCGATGGCGATCGTCACCAGTTCGACGGTGATCAGGAGACGGCTGATGACTCCGCTCCCTTGTCCGGTCGAAGCGGCATCGGGCGGATTGAGTATGAAGTGGAATCCTAAAAATTCCGGAGGCTGCCCCGGCGCGGTCTCCCAAGGCGGGAAGAGGCCGGCCAGGATGAGAAAGGCGATCATCAGGTAGAGCACCGGCAGGTTCATCTCCTCCGCTTCCGGGCTACCGCCGGGAGGTGCGGAAGGCATCGAAGAGGGGCCGGCCACTGGCTTGCCGCAGTGCGTGCAGAACCGGTCGGACAGAGACGGTTCCTGACCGCAGGCATCGCAGAGTTTCATCGGCTCTCTTGTCATCGATGTTCACCGCGCTCGCGTCGGTTCCCCACCCGCTCCCTAGCCTACCTCGAAGCGCGTTGCATTGCTAGGGGACCAGGTTTGCACGGCTCTTTGCGGTCTTCGATTCGCCCCCGGAAAACGTCAGAGCGGTCCTTTCCACGAGACTGCGGATTCATTGACACTGAGTTGAAAGCGTTCCATAATCCGGCGCCGGCTGCGAGGAAGTACGCAGCGGTGCTGAGGAGTACAGGTCATGGCTCACGTCCGGTCAAGCCGGGGCAATGAGAAGACGTCGCAGGTGGCGGTCATCGGGGCTGGAGCTTGGGGCACCGCCCTGGCCCGTCTTTTGGCCGGCGCAGGGGTGCCGGTCCGGCTCTGGGCCTATGAACCGGAGGTGGTGGAAGCGATCCGTGACAAGCGGGAGAACACAAAGTACTTGCCCGGCGTCAGTCTGCCGCAGGCGTTGACGCCGACCGGGTCCCTGGCGGAGGCGATGCAGGCGAGCGACGTGCTCCTCTTCGCCGTGCCGTCCCACGTCGCCCGCTCGGTGCTGCTCCAAATCGGTCCGTTGCTCACGAACCCGATGCCGCTGATCAGCGCGACGAAGGGGATCGAAGAACACACGCTCAAGCTGATGTCCGAGGTGATGCAGGAGACGCTTCCGCCGTCGATGCGCCGCTGGATCGCCGTCCTGTCCGGTCCGAGTTTCGCGGCGGAGGTGTGCCGTGAGCAACCCACGGCCGTGTCATTGGCGGCCGAGGATGTCGAGTTGGTCCGCCGGATGCAGACGTTGCTGATGACCTCGCTCTTTCGGGTGTACGGAGGAAGCGATGTGATCGGCGTCCAACTGGGTGGGGCGCTCAAGAATGTCATGGCGCTTGCCGCCGGTGTCGTGGATGGACTGGGGCTGGGGCACAATGCTCGGGCGGCCCTGATCACGAGGGGGTTGGCCGAAATGGTCAGGTTGGGGATTGCCATGGGCGCCGATCCCAGGACGTTCTATGGACTCTCCGGCGTGGGGGATCTGGTGTTGACTTGCACGGGGCCTCTCAGCCGCAACTATACGGTGGGAGCCAAGCTTGGGCGGGGAGAGAAGCTGGAGTCGATCTTGGGCGATCTGCAGGGGGTGGCCGAAGGAGTGCGGACGGCCAGGGCGGCCCAGGGCTTGGCCGCCCGCCACGGGGTAGAGATGCCCATCGTTCGGGAAATCTGCGCGGTGCTCTTCGAGGGGAAAGCTCCTCGGCAGGCTGTCACGGACTTGATGGAGCGGACAGCGAAGGACGAAACGGGAGTCTAGGAGCACAGCCGGTCGTGAACCAAGACCTTCTCACACGATTGTTGAAAGACCTGCGGGCGGGGAAGCTCGACGTCGCGGAAGCGGTGGAACGGCTGCGGACGCTCCCCTCCGAGGACCTCGGCTTCGCCTCCGTGGATCATCACCGGTCGATTCGCCAGGGGTTCCCCGAAGTGATCTTCTGCGAGGGCAAGACAAAGGCGCAGACCCTGGCCATTGCGCGGCGCCTCTTGCAGAACGGAGGGACCCTGCTGGCGACCCGCGTCGAGCCGGAGGTGGCCCGAGGGCTGATCCGGCTGGATCGGCGCGCCACATACCACGAGCTTGCCCGCTGCGTGGTCATCCAGCGACGTAACACGACGCTCAAGGGCGATGTGCTCGTGGTGACGGCCGGCACCGCGGACATTCCGGTGGCTGAGGAAACGCGGGTGACGGCCGAGGTGATGGGGAGTCGCGTGGATGTGCTCTACGACGTCGGGGTGGCGGGGATTCACCGTGTGCTCAGACGGCACGGCCGATTGCTGGAGGCGCGTGTGCTGGTCGTGGTGGCCGGGATGGATGGCGTGCTTCCCAGCGTGGTCGGCGGGCTTGTGGACCGCCCGGTCATTGCGGTGCCCACCAGCCGTGGCTATGGCGCCAGCTTCGGAGGCCTGGCGGCCCTGTTGACGATGCTCAATTCCTGCGCGTCCGGCGTGGGGGTGATGAATATCGATAACGGGTTCGGCGCCGGGTGTCTGGCGCATCGCATCAACATGCTTGGGGAGGCAGTCTGAAAGTTGAAAAGTCCGAAAGTCGCATGGGACTGTACAGACTTGATGACTTGCTAGACTCGACGACGGCTGTTATCTGACTTCGATGATCCCGCGTTTGGGCCAGGAGACCATTTTCGTCCTGGGGCCCTTCTCTCCGACGGCCAGGAGTTTTGCCCGCACTTCGTAGCTGTACTTGCCGTTCTCGACGACTTGCCTGGTCTGATCCGTGCCATCCCACGTCAGCTTCACGGCGATCCGGGGCTTTCCCTCGGGTTGCCCCGCATGGGACGAGGCCGGAGCCGACGCAGTGCCGGCCGGTTGGCGGTTCGAGAGAAACCGCATGGACCGTCTGGACGGCGAACTGATCAGCGAGGACACTTCGAGAATGGTGGCGCCGTCGAGGTCTTTGGGCAGTTCGATCTCGATCGCAAAGTCGAGCGAGCCGGCTTGGGGAGTATAAAACTCCGGCGAAGCCGTGATCGAGAGGATTCGCAGGTCCGGTTGGGACCGTTGAACCGGTTTTCGCTTGGCATCAGCGGTGTCCACAGATACCAGCAGACACAGCAGCAGGCTGCCAAGCGTCGTTGCCGCGAGCCATCCCGCAGGGGGGGCGCCTTGTGAAGTGGTCGAGCGAGGTCGTTGCGGACGAGGGAGCGGCATCGGGACGTGTCTGGTGGAACTCATGGTGATCATGGGTGGGGCGTGAACAGGCGATCTGCCACGCGGCTCATATCAAGGGGGTACGCAGACACTGTTTGTGGATAACATAGGGCGTTCTGCCTGTCAATCATCAATCGTCCCAGCTCAGGCCTCACCCCACGTCCGGTATTTCTTCGCGTAGAAGTCTTTCGGTCTGCCCAGTGATTTGTGTAAGATGAGCGGCGCATGTTCGAATTAACCCTGCGGGAGCTTCGATGACGCGTCTTCATTTTGACTGCTTTTCCGGGATCAGCGGCGATATGATCCTCGGTGCTTTGGTGGATGCCGGGTTGCCGTTTCAGGAGCTGGTCCGCGGGTTGAAGGCGGTGCGGGCCGGCGGGTATGTTTTGCGTTCGAAGCAGGTGAGGCGGGGCGGGCTCCATGCCACCAAGGTGGACGTGGTGGTGCGCGAGGGGTTCCGCGCCCCCCTCTCGCTCCAGACGATTCAGCGGACGATCCGGGCGAGCCGGCTGCCGGCGCCGGTCAAGGATCGCAGTCTCGATGTGTTTGAGCGGCTGGCGCAGGCGGAAGGCATCGCCCATCGAGTCAGTCCGACAAAGGTCCAGTTTCATGAGGTGGGGGTGGTGGACTCGATCGTGGACGTGGTCGGCTCGCTGCTGGGCTGTCATCTGTTGGGCGTCGAGCGCATTACCGCTTCGTCGGTCAATCTGGGCGCCGGGATGATCGAGACCGCTCACGGCCGACTGCCGGTTCCAGGGCCGGCTGTGGCGGCGCTGGCCCGTAAGGTTCCGGTGTACAGCGCCGGCCCGGTACGAGAGCTGACGACGCCCACCGGCATGGCGGTGCTGACCAGTCTGGCCCAGGACTATGGTCCGCTTCCGTTGATGCGTCCGATGGCTGTCGGGTATGGTGCCGGGACGAGTGACACGCACGAGTGGCCGAATGTGCTGCGGGTCTTTCTCGGTGAAGCCTGGACGGTGGCGCAGGCCCGGGCTTCGGGCGAGGCAGAGACCGTGGTCCAGATTGAAACGAACCTGGACGACCTGAACCCGCAAGCCTATGAAACGGTCGTGGACCGTCTCTTTGCCGCCGGCGCCGTGGATGTGACGCTCACGCCCGTGATCATGAAGCAGGGCCGTCCCGGCATCGTGCTGGCAGCACTGGCTTCGCGCGGGCAGGTTGAGGCGGTGGCAGGAGTCATGCTGCGGGAGACGACGACCTTGGGGGTTCGGATGCAGGAACTGCAGCGGGTGATCCTTCCGCGGCGGATGCAGCAAGTTCGAACGAAGGGCGGGGCTGTGCGCGTGAAGGTGGCTGATACGGGAGCGGGGGGGATGAAGGCGGCGCCCGAGTATCAGGATTGTAAGCGGATCGCAGAACGGACCGGGCTGCCGGTCAGGGAGGTCATGGAAGAGGCCATGCGGGTATTCCGCAGGCAGGGGCAAGGTCGCAAGGGACGTGTGCGGGGGCACGCGTGACCGTCTTGCTCTACGTCGCGTTGTTCCTGGTGTCCGTGGTCGTCACGCTGGGTGGCTGCGCGCTCTTTACGAACGGCATCGAATGGTTGGGCAAGCGGCTGAAGGTGCCGGAAGGAGCCGTCGGCAGCATTTTTGCCGCTGTCGGGACGACGCTGCCGGAAACCTCGATCCCCGTCATTGCAATCTTCTTCGGGACGGGACAGGAGCGGACGGACGTCGGTCTGGGGGCCATTTTGGGGGCTCCCTTCATGCTCAGCACGCTGGTGTTGCCCATGCTGGCCGGCCTCCTGCTGCTCTATGCCAGGCTCGGCAAGCGCGCCGCCACCTTCAAACTGAATTACGGGGAGGTGCGCGTTGACCTCCAATTCTTTTTGATCGCCTATGGGCTTGCGATGGTCTGTGTGTTCGTGCCTTCCCACCTCCTCCACTACGCCGTCGCCGGCCTTCTGGTCACGCTCTATGCGTACTACATGAAGCTCAAATTTTCAGGCCAGCACGTGGGAGAATCGGAGTTGGAGCCACTGTTCTTTGCCCGCCAAGCCGCCAGGCCTGCCTACGGAATGATCGGGCTGCAGGGAGCGGTTGGGTTGGCGGGATTGGGGATCGGCGCCCATCTGTTCGTGACGGCGGCGAAGGCGTTGTCCACCGAACTGCATGTCTCGCCGCTGCTGCTCGCACTGCTGATTGCGCCGCTGGCCACTGAGTTGCCGGAAATGTCCAACAGCTTTCTCTGGCTCTACCGGAAAAAGGACACCTTGGCGGTCGGGAACGTGACCGGCGCGATGGTCTTTCAGGGCACGTTCCCTGTGTCGGTCGGGCTGATCGGGACCGACTGGATCCTGGCCCCCAATGCGCTCGCGACCATGGGCCTCGCCCTCGTGGCGGTCAGCGTGAGCCTCGGTCAGTTGCTATGGGGCGGACATTGGCGGCCCTGGCTGCTCGGCTGCAGCGCACTGTTCTATATCGGCTTTACGCTCTACCTCTATGGGGCCTGAGGTCATGCTGAAGACCAAGCAAAGATTGAACCGGCGGCCGATCCTCGGTCTCACTATGGGTGATCCGGCTGGCATCGGTCCGGAGGTCATCGCAAAAGCTCTGGCCAAGCCTGAAGTCCACCGCTTGTGTCTCCCGATGGTCATCGGCTCCAAGCCGGTGATGGAACGGACAGTGCGCGCGTTGCGGCTGCCGCTGCAGGTGGTGTCGGTGCAAGGCCATGGGCCTCTGGGACGTCGCGGCGAGCTGTCGGTCTTGGACCCGCTGGAACGGCCGCTTGGGCAGTTTCGGATGGGGAGGGTCGCCAAGTCCTGCGGTGCCGCCTCGGTGGCCTGTATCGCCAAGGCCGTCGAGCTGGCGCAAGCACGGTGTATCGATGCGATCGTCACGGGGCCGATCAACAAGGAAGCGATCAACAAGGCCGGATACGACTATCCCGGCCACACCGAACTCCTGGCGGAC
>SCVQ01000182.1 GCA_004296865.1 Nitrospirota bacterium | reverse complement strand
AGCCTGACGCGGGGATGGATGTCGAGGACCTATCTCGCGCAACAGATCTCGCGCATGAGGTCGCCCTCGTGCAGCAGTCTTGGCCCGATTTGCCGATTGTCGTGCCGAGGCGTAAACCCGATACGCGAGACGCGATTCGTGCGGCAGCGGTCTTTTCATTGATCGACGATTTCCGCGCACAGGCGTTCAGGCAGACGTGCTATCGGGCATGCTGGCGTGACGGTCTGGACCTATCCGATCGACTGGTGCTTCGTGCCCTTGCTGAACGCGTCGGCTTGGCCCGCACCGCACTGGAACTGCTTGATCATCCTCATATTACCGAAACCGTGGCCCTGTGGAAGCGGCAGTGGGAAGAAAGTGGAGCCCGCAGTCTGCCCCTCCTGATTCGAAGAGATGGGGCCAAGCTGGCCGGACTGACGGACCGTGAGCGGCTTACACGATTTCTGGATGGAGACGATGCGGACACCTCCCCGCACCGCAATCGCATGCCGTGAAAGCCCGACGCCCCGCAGTCTCGTCGGTTGCCCTGCCTGATCAGTCGGATAGATTCCCCGCGCATCGGCCGGCGCTGGCGAATTCCCCCCTGTTCTGCTAGTCTGTCGCAGTCATTTGCCGAAACTTCCCTTGAACAACCCTGTCGAAGGTCTGCCCCATGACGGATAACGCCGGAACGATCCTGGTCGTAGATGACGAGCCGGATATGCGGACGCTGCTCCGCGACGTACTGCAGGAGCAAGGCCATCAGGTGGTCGTGGCCCCAAGCGGCCGCGAGGCCCTCAAGCGGCTGACTGAAGAGGAATGCGCGGTCGTGCTCACGGATCTCCGCATGAAGGAGATGCAGGGCATCGAGTTGTTGAGCGAAATCAAGCGGACGTTTCCGGACATCAACGTCATCATCATGACTGCCTTCGGATCGGTGGAAACCGCGATCGACGCCATGAAGCAGGGGGCCTACGACTATCTCATCAAGCCGATCAAGACCGACGAATTGCTGCGGGTGGCCGACCGGGCCGTGCGCGAGGCGGCGCTGCGCCGCGAGGTCCATCGACTGCGGCGGGAAGTCCATAAGGAGTACAGCTTCCATCAGATCCTGGGGAAGAGCAAGCCGATGCAGGAGGTCTTCGACCTGATCCGCCGGGTCGCCGACAGCCCCACCAACGTGCTGATCACGGGCGAAAGCGGGACCGGGAAGGAATTGGTCGCCAAGGCCATCCATTACAACAGCGAGCGGCGCGATGCGCCGTTCGTCCCGGTAAACTGCGCCGCAATCCCGGAAGCGTTGATCGAAAGCGAGCTCTTCGGCCATGTGAAGGGGGCGTTCACCGACGCCAAGGCCGACAAGCGGGGCCTCTTCGAAGAAGCGCAGAAGGGCACGCTCTTCCTGGACGAGATCAGCGAACTGCCGCTGATGCTCCAAGCGAAACTGCTGCGGGCCATCCAGGAACGGGAGATCCGCCGGGTCGGTGCGACCCGTTCCGTGCCGGTGGATGTGCGGATCATCGCCGCGACCAACCTGACGCTGACCGAGGAGGTCAAGGCGAAGCGCTTCCGAGAGGACCTCTATTACCGGCTGAACGTCATCGAGATCCGGCTGCCTCCGCTCCGGGAGCGCCGTGAAGATATCCCCATGCTGGTGGAGGCGTTTCTCAAGAAGTGCGCGGAAGCCAGCCACAAGAAGCTGCAAGGGATGAGCGAGTCCGCCCTCGCGCTCCTGATGGACTTCCCCTGGCCGGGCAACGTCCGCGAATTGGAAAACGTCATCGAGCGGGCCGTCACGCTGGCGCGAGGCGAGAAGATCCTCCCGGAGGACCTGCCGCCGTCGGTTCAGGGGGCGAGGGGGGAACGGAAAGTCCTCGACGAGGCAGCGGATCGCATCCTGCCCTTGCAGGAAGTCGAGAAAGAATACATCCTCCGCATCCTGGAAAAAACAGGAGGAAACAAGTATCAGGCGGCCCAGACTCTGGGGATCGATCGTAAGACCCTCTATCGCAAGCTGGCCGAGATCGAAGAGAAGGCACGAGGCGAGGGGCGATAGGCGATGGGGCAGCAACGTCTTCCCGATAGCCCCACACCTTTAAGCCTAGAGCCGGCGGAAAAACCGCATGGATGACTGGGAAAGCCGCAAAGACTATCTCCAACTCACGGCAGAGGAAGAAGCCGGCCTCAAGTCCCTCCAACCCCTCATGGCTCAACACGTGGACGAGCTGGTGGGGGCCTTCTACCGACATCTTCTTCAGTTCGAAGAAACGCGGGCCCTGCTGACCGATGAGCTCATCACCACGAGGCTCAAGGATGCCCAGAAGCGGTATCTGCTCTCACTGGTGACCGGTCCCTACGACCGACCCTACATGGAAGGTCGGCTGCGGATCGGCGAGGTCCACGAACGCATCGGGCTCACGCCTCAATGGTACCTGGGAGCCTATGCGCTCTACCTCAACCTGCTTCATCCACTCATCTTCAAGTACTTCCGCGACAAGCCGGACCAGTGCCAGTTTCTCAGGATCACCCTGACCAAGGTGGTGTTCCTGGACATCTCCCTGGTGATCGAAGCGTATATCCGGAAATCGTCCGAGAAATTCGAGTTTGCCAATCGCCAACTGGCCGCGTTGAGCCGCGAGCTCGAGAAGGGACTCAATCAGAGGACGAAGGATCTCCGGAAAGAACGCGACTTCATTTCCACGGTCCTCGAAACGTCCAGCGCCCTCATGGTCGTCCTCGACCAAGGGGGACGAATCGTCCGTTTCAATCGAACCTGTGAGCGGACGACCGGGTACACCCTCGATGAGGTCAAGGGCAGGCATCCCTGGGACCGGCTCATGCTTCCAGAAGACGTGGAGCCGGTCAAGGCGGCGTTCCGGC
>SCVQ01000019.1 GCA_004296865.1 Nitrospirota bacterium | reverse complement strand
CCGATCTGTAGTGATGAACGGAAGATGAAAAGCCTGCAAGTCAGGCCGTTCAACCTGGCCGAGCGTGGAGTGACGCTGAAGACCTCTCAGATGGAGGCGGATTTCCAGACCAAGGTGGCGTCGTTCCGGCCGGACCTGATCGCGATCTCGGTGGTGGAGGACACATTTCCGATCGGTACCCGCTTGCTCAACACCATTGCGCACCTCAAGATCCCGACCGTGATGGGAGGGGTCTTTGCCACGTACGCGCCCGACATCGCCTTGGCCGAGCCCACTGTGCAGTATCTGTGCCGGGGGGAAGGCGAAGGTGCGCTTGTGGATCTGTGCCGGGCCCTGTCCACCGGCAAAGATCCGTCAGGCATCCCCAATCTTTGGGTCAAGCGTGGCGATACCATTATTAAGAATGACATGCGGCCAGCGCTGGATGTGGACCAGTTGCCGGTTCAGGACCTGTCGGTCTTTGACCCGCAGACTCTCTACCGGCCCCTGGCTGGCAAGATATGGCGCATGGCGCCCATCGAGACCCAGCGCGGGTGCCCGTACAAATGCACGTTTTGCAACTCGCCCGCGAACAACGATGTCTACAAGGAGGGCGACGCCGGCCGGTTCTATCGCAAGCGGTCTATGAAGCACGTGTACGACGAGATCACCACGCTTCGGGACCGCTACGGCATCGAGTTCGTCTTCTTCATCACGGATACGTTCCTGGCGATGTCCAGCCCGGAGTTCGACGAGTTTATCGAAATGTACAGTTCGATCAAACTGCCGTTCTTCATGAACACCCGTCCCGAGACCCTGTCGCTGGATCGGGCGAAGAAGCTGAAAGAGGTGAATTGCTACCGCGTGAACATCGGAGTGGAACACGGAAACCAGAAATTCCGCCGCGAGGTGGTCGGCCGGCCGGTCAGTGACGAGCAGATGATCGACTCGTTTAAATATATGAATGCGGCGGGCATCCCGGTGGTGGCCAACAACATCATTGGATTCCCGGACGAAACGCGGGAGATGGTTTTTGAAACCATCGAGCTGAACCGCAAGTACGAGTGCGACACGATCAACGCCTTCACCTTTTCTCCGTACCACGGGACCAAGCTGCGGGAACTGGCTTTGGAACGCGGATATCTCAAGCCGGAAGACCGGGTGACGGTATTTACGAAGGATTCGGTCTTGAACATGCCGCATTTCAGCAAGCAGGAGATCAGCGGACTGATGAAGACCTTTGCCCTCTACGTCAAGCTTCCGAAGGAGTACTGGCCGCGCATCCGTATGGCGGAGCGTGACGATGACGAGGGGCGCAAGGCCTTTGACGAATTGTCCGAAGTCTACAAACAGTATGCGTTCAACCGAATCGTTGACGAGGTGCAGTGTTAGCGTGTTCGCGAGGGTTGCCCGGCTGAGTTAGTCTTGCCGCGTGCTGCCTCTTCCCTGTCCCCCCCCAGGATCGTTGCCATGGATCCCGACAAACTGTGGAATCATCTGAGCGCGGTTGAGTTTTTCGCCACGCATCGCGATACTCCGGACGGTCTCTACCGATCTGAGGCCAGGCTCCTGGCCGAACTGCTGGCTCCAGGCTTGCGGGTCTTGGACGTCGGGTGTGCGGCCGGCAGTTTTCTGGCTGTTCTGCGGACCTATCAGCCGGATCTGGACTATACGGGGGTGGATTGCTCGGCGCTGATGATTGATGCGGCGCGGAGACGATTCCCCGGCGTGCGTTTCGAGGTTGCCGAGGGCGATCGCCTCCCGTTTCAGGACGGTTCGTTCGACTTGGTGATCTGCACGGGCGGGACCCTCGTGACGATCCTGCGTTGGCGGGAAGTCTTGCATGAATGCTGGCGTGTGACAGGGGACAAATTTCTCTTCGACCTCCGTGTCGTCGCGAACGGGGAGAACCTGGAAGATGTGACGCGTTCATGGGTCCGGCTGGCCTTTGACGGCGAGCCGGACCAGGCGCCTGTCGCTCCGTACGTCATCATCAATGCCGCAACTTTCTACGAAGCCATGTCGGCGTTCCAGCCCCGTCCAGCCCACGTCCGTGGATTCGGCTATCACCACCCCGTATCCGAGATGGCTACCACGCCGCATCGGGAGGTCTGCATGGTGCAGATCGGTCTAACCAAACAGACCATAGATCGGCTGCCGGCCTTGCAGTGGGACGTACCCTTTCCCTGGCCTGCCCGTCAGTCAGGGACCGGCCGCGCGTGACCGTGCGGGCTGGACTCGGCGCTATCATCTTCGATTGCGATGGCGTCCTTCTCGAATCGGTGGACGTCAAGACGCAGGCCTACCGCCTCCTGTTCACAGACTATCCAGAGCACGTCGATGCTGTGGTGGGGTATCATTTGGCGAACGGCGGTGTCTCGCGGTACGACAAGATCAGGTATGTCTATCGCAACATTCTCCGCAAGCCCCTGGCGGAAAGCGAGCTGGCGGTGCTCTGCGCGCGCTTTGCATCCCTCTCGTTGGATGAAGTGCTGAATGTCCCGCTCGTCAACGGGGTGCGGGAATTTCTGGAAGCCTACCACGCGAGGCTGCGTTTGTTTGTGGCCTCGGGCACTCCGCAACAGGAGTTGGAGGCTGTCCTGGACCACAAAGGACTTCGGCGATACTTCCGGGCTGTGTTCGGCTCGCCCCTGTCCAAGGTGGAGATCATGGGCCGGATCCTGTCCGAATGGCGGCTTGCTCCTTCGGAGGTCATCGCGGTCGGCGACGCTCCGGGCGATTGCGAGGCTGCCGAGGCCTGGGGGGTCCAGTTCATCGCGCGGAGGAAGCCAGGCGACGAAGCGCCGGTCCCCATGCCGGCAGGGGTGGAGGAGATCGGCGACATCGCTGACCTTCTGGGGATCATGAAGGGGAGACTCGAAGGCGGTACAATGATCTGAGTGCGGGCGTTTCCGGGTCAAGCCGGCCGCATTGTGTTTCTCCGCGGAACGACATGAAACGTCGGGTAAACATCGTTGCACCGGATGAGAGTCAGATCCACAAGGCTTTTGAGGGCCAGGAGGGTGAGCTGACCTGGGCCTATGTGGGAGAGTGCGTCGCGACGTTTGAACGTTGCGAGACTTGGTTCCGGGAGCGAGGGTGTCGGCTGGATCTCGGGGCTGAGATCCAGACGGTTGCCCAGGAGTACAAACAGGCGTACATCGATTACATTGGAGCGCTCGGCCTTCGCTTCGACTCGCC
>SCVQ01000181.1 GCA_004296865.1 Nitrospirota bacterium | reverse complement strand
GGGCTTCGCCCGAACGAGACTTCACACAGTGCTCGCCGCCCGCCATGCGGGCCGCTCCGGCTCGGCAACAGCGGAGCACCAACCGGCTCTGATGCCCGCTCCAGCGACCCAGCGGTAGATGAAGAGAGATGAGGGAATACGCGCCCTATATCTTCATCGCCTCTTTCACTTCTTCCAGCGTCTGGTGGGCGACTTTGGCGGCGCGGCGGCTGCCGTCTTGGACAATGGCTTCAACCTGGTCCGGCTTGGCGGTCAGCTTGGTCCGGTTTTCCCAGATGGGCTTCAACTTTTTTACCATCGGGTCCGCGACGAGCTTCTTGCAGTCAATGCAGCCGATCGCGGCCGTCCGACACTCTTTGTTGATGCGTTCGAGGATCGGAGGCTGCGAGTAGATCTTGTGAAAGTCGTAGACCGGACAAAGGTCCGGGTTGCCGGGATCGGTGCGTTTCACGCGTGCCGGGTCCGTCAGCATCGTTTTCAATTTCTGGCGCAGGACCGGTTCGCTGTCGGAGAGGTTGATGGTGTTGCCGTAGCTTTTGCTCATCTTGCGCCCATCGGTGCCGAGCACCTTGGGGAATTTGGTCAGGTGTTCCATTGGTTCCGGGAAGACGGGTTTGTAGAGGCTGTTGAAGCGCCGGGCGATCTCGCGCGTCAGCTCCAGATGTGGGAGCTGGTCCTTGCCGACCGGCACAAGGTCCGGCTTGTACAGGAGGATATCGGCGGCTTGGAGCACCGGGTAGCCGAGGAACCCGTAGGTGGCAAGGTCGCGTTCCTTGATCTCCTCCTGTTTTTCCTTGTAGGTCGGGTTTCGCTCAAGCCAGGAGATCGGCACGATCATCGACAGCAAGAGGTGGAGGACGGCATGGTCGGGGATGTGCGACTGGACGAAGACCGTCGCCCGGTCGGGGTTGATGCCGGCGGCCAGCCAGTCGATGAGCAATTCCCGCGTGAACTCCCGCACCCGGCTCGTGTCTGCGTAGTTGGTGGAGAGGGCGTGCCAGTCCGCGACGAAGAAGAAACAGTCGTACTGCTCCTGCAAGGCCTTCCAGTTGTCCAGCGCGCCCAGCAGGTTGCCCAGATGCAGCAGTCCGCTCGGTTGCATGCCGCTCAACACTCGTTTTCGATGCGTCGTCCGTTCACTCATGGCCGTTCCTCGACTCCTCGATCGATGCGCGTTACTGCAAGACAGTGGATAGGATCGTGCCCGCCATGGCGTTCACAAACGTGCCGGCGACGGTGCGGATCACGTGAATCTGCGGGTCCAGGATGATCAAGCCTACGATGATCAACATGCCGTACGGCTCCAGCCGGCTCAAGGCGATGGCGGAGCGGGCGGGGAGCAGACTGGTCAAGATGCGTCCGCCGTCCAACGGAGGGATCGGAATCAAGTTGAAGATCATCAAGAGGATATTGATGAAGACCGAGTAGAGCGCCATGGCCGCCAACGGCAGCAGGAGCATCCCCAGCCAATCCGTGCGCGGCGCCATGCCGGGCTGGGGCGGCCAATAGGCCAAGAGCGAGGGATCGATCGTCAGGAGCAGGCTCAACAGCAGCGCGCTTCCGACGGCCAGCAGCAAATTCATGCCGGGGCCCGCGGCGGCCACCAGGGCCATGTTGCGGCGCGGGTTGTGCAGTTGCGCGGGATTGATGGGGACCGGCTTGGCCCAGCCCAGAAAAAAACCGCCCGGGAACAGCAGACAGATGAGCGGCAGGATCACGGTGCCGAAGGGGTCGATGTGCGCCAGCGGGTTGAGCGTCAGGCGCCCGGCCGCGCGGGCCGTGTCGTCGCCGTAACGATGCGCGACCCAGCCGTG
>SCVQ01000180.1 GCA_004296865.1 Nitrospirota bacterium | reverse complement strand
TGCCACATCAGGCCACCCAAATCAATCGCTTAGCTAAATGATGATTCAGGCACGATACTAGCAGATGAGTCGAGGCAAGTAAACAAAGGGCACGCCGCGCGGATGGCAGAAGCCACCCGACGCGGCGCGCCGCACAGCTCGTATGAGCATGGGAAGAGGGGGATACTCTTGGAGAAGCCGCGGAAGGGTTACGAAACTTCTTTGTCCGGCGCAGCCTTCGATCCCGATGCAAGAGCAGCTTGAGACGATTTCTTGCCTTTCTTTTCGGCACTCGGCTTTGCGGAGGCGGCCTCCGTCTCGCTGCCCTTCGCGACCAATTCAATGGCCACCATCTTCGCCATATCGCCGACTCGCCGCCGAGTCTTGATCAACCGCGTGTAGCCTCCGCGGCGATCCTGAAATCGACCAGCCACGTCGTCGAAGAGCTTGGACACGACGGCCTTGCTGCGAAGAAACCCGAGCGCTCGCCTCCGGGCCGGCAGCCCCCCATCCTTGCCGAGGGTGATCATCCGTTCGGCAAAGCCGCGGATCTCCTTTGCCTTCGCCTCAGTGGTCTCGATCCGTTCATGATCGAGCAGGGACGTGACCAGGCTCCGAAACAACGCCCATCGATGCTTCGTATTCCGTCCTAGTTGTCTGCCATTTTTTCTGTGACGCACGGTGCCCTCTCGTTTACGCGTCGACCTTGACGCTGCCCCCCCCGGACGGCAGCGAGTCGAGTTTGATGCCAAGGCTCAAGCCCATCTCGGCCAGAATTTCTTTGATCTCGTTCAGCGATTTCTTGCCGAAGTTCTTGGTCTTCAGCATTTCCATCTCCGTCCGCTGCACCAGGTCGGCGATGGTCTTGATATTGGCGTTCTTGAGACAGTTGGCCGCTCGCACGGACAGCTCGAGTTCGTTCACGCTCCGCAGCAAGTGCTTGTTGATTTCCAGCCGCTCTTCATCCGGCCGCGCCTGCGGTTTGGCTTCGCCGAGATCTTCCGGATGGATGAAAATGCTGAGGTGGTCGCGCAACACGCCCGCGGCCGATGACAGGGCATCCTCCGGAACCATGCTCCCGTCCGTCCAGACTTCGAGCAGTAACTTGTCGTAATCCGTGACCCGTCCAACCCGCGCGTTTTCCACCTGGAAATTGACCCGCCGCACGGGAGAATAAATCGAGTCCACCGCAATCACGCCGATCGGCAGGCCCTCTTCCTTGTTCCGCTCGGCTGGGACATAGCTGCGGCCAGGCTTGACCGTCATCTCCATGTCCAGCGTCGCTTCTTTGTCCAGCGTCGCGATGTGCACGTCCGGATTCAGGACGGTCAAATCCGCGTCATGGATGATGTCCGATCCCTTGGCCTCTCCCGGGCCCTTTTTCCTGAGGCGGATGGTCTTGGGCTTATCCGTGTGCAATTTCAACCGGAGACTCTTCACGTTCAGAATGACGGTGGTCACATCTTCGGTGACTCCAGGAATCGTGGAAAACTCGTGCTGCACCCCCTCGATCCGCACCGTCGTCACCGCCGCTCCGGTCAGCGACGACAGCAGCACGCGGCGCAGGGAATTCCCGATGGTCGTCCCAAATCCTCGCTCGAACGGCTCCGCCGTGAACTTGCCGTATGTCGGGGTCAGCGTTTCCTTGTCGGCTTCGACCCGTACCGGGATTTGAAAATCCTTCATTGCCTTAATCATAGCCCCCCCTTCGCCTCATCCCCTCTGCCAGACAGCCCCTGGGCCGTTCATCCGCCGCACGGGCGCAGACGCCGGGCCACGTGCTACCTGGAATACAACTCCACGATCAACTGCTCGTTCACCGGCAGCACGATCTCTTCCTTCGTCGGAATCCCCCGCACCGTGCCCTTGAACGCCGCCTGGTCCAGTTCCAACCACGCCGGAATGCCACGCCCCTCCACCGCTTCCAGCGCGGACTGGATGGACAGGATCTCCCGGCTCCGCGGACGGACCTCGACGATATCCCCGGCCTTCACCGTATAGGACGGGATGTCGGTCTTCCTCCCGTTGACCAAGAGATGGCCATGGTTGACGATCTGCCTGGCCTCTTTCCGCGAGGAGGCAAAACCAAGCCGATAGACGACGTTGTCCAGCCGGCACTCGAGCAGCTTCAGCAGATGCTCGCCGGTAATCCCGGTGCGGCGTTCAGCCCTCCCGAACACCCCCCGGAACTGCCGTTCCTGCAGGCCATAGATCCGTCGCAGCTTCTGCTTCTCGCGCAACTGCGCGCTATATTCAGAAGCCCGGTGCCGCCCTTGTCCATGCTGGCCGGGCGGGTAGCTTCGACGCTCGATGGCGCACTTCTCCGTCATGCACCGCGTGCCCTTGAGAAAGAGTTTTTCTCCTTCTCGCCGGCACAACCGACATACTGGACCTTTGTACTTCGCCACCGCTTATCTCCTCCTCCGTCAACAACCGTTCCGCA
>SCVQ01000179.1 GCA_004296865.1 Nitrospirota bacterium | reverse complement strand
GCGCGACGGTGATCTCGTGCTTGGGATGCTTGATCTTTTGCACCATGGCATCCCACTCGCGCAGGTTCGGCGGGCCCGTGTCCAAGTGCAGGAGCTGGATGATCATTTCATCCAGGCCTTCCTTTCGGAACACGATCGGGACCTCGTAGACCGTCTCCACGTCCTTGGCCGTAATCACCGCCCCCTTCTCGACATTGCAAAACAGCGCGATCTTGTCTTTGAGCTCCGGGGGAATGTACCGGTCGGTCCGGCACAGGAGGATGTTGGGCTGAATGCCGATTTCGCGCAACTTGTTCACGGAGTGTTGCGTGGGCTTCGTCTTCAATTCGCCCGCGGCGCCGATGTACGGCACCAGCGTCAGGTGGACGTAGAGGACGTTCTCGCGGCCCACGTCGTAGGGCATTTGCCGGATCGCTTCCAGAAACGGCAGGCTCTCGATGTCCCCGACCGTTCCGCCGATCTCGACGATCGCCACGTCGGTGCCCTTGGCGACCTCCAGGATCGATCGCTTGATCTCGTCGGTGATGTGCGGCACCACCTGGACGGTTCCCCCCAGGTAGTCGCCGCGCCGCTCCTTCCGGATCACCGCGTCATAGATCCGGCCGGTGGTGTAATTGTTGTTCTTGGTCAGGGTCAGGGAGGTGTAGCGCTCGTAGTGGCCGAGATCCAGGTCCGTCTCCGCACCGTCGTCGGTCACGAAGACTTCGCCGTGCTGGTACGGATTCATCGTGCCGGGATCGACGTTGATGTAGGGGTCCAGCTTGAGGAACGTGATTTTCAGCCCGCGGCTTTCGAGGAGGTTCCCGATCGAGGCCGAGGCCAAGCCCTTGCCGAGGGACGACACCACGCCGCCGGTCACGAAGATGTACTTGGTATGTGTGGGCATCTCAACCTCCGCGTAATCGGGCCATCAACAGGGAACGAGTTTTTGCAAGGCGGCCGCCGCCGCGTCCAGGTCCTCGGGGGTATCGATCCGGAGCGAGGCGTGCGACGTTTCCCAGACCCGGATACGAATGCCCTGCTCCATGGCGCGGAGCTGCTCGAGCTTTTCCGCTTCTTCGAGCACGCCGGTCGGCATGTCCGCCAGCCGCAACAGAGTGTCGCGCGTATAAATGTAAATGCCGAGGTGCACATAATGCAAGCCGTTGACGGGCTCCCCGGCATCCCCATCCCGCACGTGCGGAATCGGTGCCCGTGAAAAGTAGAGTGCCTCGCCGTTTCGATCCGTGACGACCTTGACGACGCCTGGATTCCGGAGCTCGTCGGCTGAGGCCAGGCGCCGCTTCAAGGTGCCCATGGCCGCGCCGCTCGTGAGGAACGGGACCACGAGGTCGGTCAAGAGCCCCGGATGCAGGGCGATCTCGTCGCCTTGCAGGTTCACAAAGACGTCGCCCGGCAGTTGCCGCGCCACCCCGGCGACTCGGTCCGTTCCCGTCCGGAACGGTTCGCCGGTCAGGACCACGGTGCCCCCGAATCCCCGCACGGCCTCGCTGATGCGGCGATCGTCGGTGGCGACTAGCACCCGGCCGATGCCCGGCGCGGCCTGCACGCGCTCGTAGACGTGCTGGATGAGCGGTTTGCCCATTAGCTGAGCCAAGGGCTTGCCGGGAAACCGCGAAGACCCGAATCGGGCCGGAATGACGACGGTGACGGAGGACGAGCGGCTAGGCATGGTTCAACGCCTCGGTCAGTTGCGCGGCGGTCACCGTCGCCGTGCCGACCACGCCGACCACGATGCCGGCTGCCTGGTTGGCCAGGATGGCGCCGTCGTGCATCGAGGCTCCGGTGGCCAGGGCCAGCGCGAGGGTGCCGACGACGGTATCGCCGGCTCCGGTCACGTCGTAGACTTGCCGGGCCATCGTGGGGATGTGCCACTGTGCGCCGTCGGATTCGAAGAGGCTCATACCCTGCTCGCCCCGGGTGATGAGGACCGAGTGGCAGCCCAGCCGTTGCCGGATAAGCTCGCCCGCTTCCGTGATGGAGCGGTCGTCGTCGGCGTGGATGCCGGCCGCCTGCCCGGCCTCGAGGTGATTGGGGGTCACGACGGTCACCCCTTTATAGTAGGAGAAGTGCTCGACTTTCGGGTCCACGATGATAGGGATGCGGCGGAGCGTCGCCAGGCGGGTGAGTTCGGCCATGAGCGGCATCGTCACCACGCCCTTGGCATAGTCGGAGACCACGAGGCAGGAGATTTCTCGCAACCGGGACTCCACGTAGCGGACGATGCGGCGTTGGATCGGCGTCTTGATGTCCGATCGGCGTTCCACGTCAAACCGGACCATTTGCTGGTTGTGCGCGACGACGCGCGTCTTGCGGGTCGTCGGCCGACTCGGATCGATCACCACGCCGCCACGACCCTGTCGTTTCAGCCCCAGTTCCTTGAGCAGGCAGCGGCCGCCCTCGTCGGCCCCCACGACGCCGCAGATGTCCGCCTTGCCGCCCAAGGCGAGAATGTTATGGTAGACGTTGGCGGCGCCGCCGAGTTGCAGCGACTCGGAATGGACCTGGACCACCGGGACCGGGGCTTCGGGAGAAATGCGGCTGACTTTGCCCCAGATGTAATGATCCAGGATGAGGTCCCCGACGACCAGCACGCCGGCCTGGGGGAACCGTTGGATATGGCGTTGCAGCGCCCGCAACTGCGAGCGAGAAAGAACGTCCGTTTTGTCGGCTCGAACGGTCATGCGCTTGCCCGTCGTCATAACTGTTGGGGCGCCGAAGCATGGCGCCTCGAAACAACTCCTACCGGATGGCCAGGCCGAACCGGTCCCATCGCACCCACTGTTTCCAGTCCCCTTGCCCGCTCCACGACCAGTAAATCCGAAACGCCCTGCCCTTGATCTTCTCGGCTCGAACGAACCCCCAAAAGCGGCTGTCGAGGCTCTGGTCGCGGTTGTCGCCCATCACGAAATAGGCGTTCTCGGGCACCGTGACGGGGCCGAAGTTGTCCCGCGGGTTGATGACCCCGTCGATGACGCCGGGATCGATCCGCTGGGTATAGGCCCGATCGTCCAGCGGGACTCCGTTCACCGAGACCGTTTTGTTGCGGATCTCGATCTGATCGCCGGGGAGTCCCACGATGCGTTTGATGAAATCCTTGTCTTCGTCTTCGGGATAGCGAAAGACGATGACGTCGCCCCGCTCCGGTTGCCCGAACGACGCGAGCGTGCGGGACGTGTAGCAGGTCACCGGTGGAAAGGTCACCC
>SCVQ01000178.1 GCA_004296865.1 Nitrospirota bacterium | reverse complement strand
CCGCGACCACTGCCGCATCCGCCCAGGCGCCGCCTCTGAGCATGGAAGAACGGCAGGCTCACGTTCCGCCGCCGCGCGCCGCCTATCCGCCGGTCCCCGCCGCCGCGCAAGGCAAGGCGCCGCCCAAACGGCCGTCGGCCGTCGTCAATAAGGACGCCGTCGCTCGGGTCCAGGCCCAGCAGGCCGCGCTCAAAGCCAAGGCCGCCTCAAGCAAGACCTCGCCCGCCCAGGATGCGCAAAGCCTGGGGGAGAGCCTCGGCGATGCGCTCCGCACATTCCGGCAAGCCACGGCCGATGTCCGCAACTCCATCGATCCGGAGATGCGGACCATCAGGGCCGAAATGGATGCCGCGCAAAAAGAGATCGAGCAGTCGATCGAAGCCGCCAAGCAGATGCCCGCGGCGCAAGAAGACCCGCCCAAACAGGCGTGACCCGCCACCCGTCATCCGTCACGTGTCGCTCGGTCAACGCGAGTCTCCGGCTCGCCGCCTGGCTCTGCTTCTGCCTCTTGAGCGGCTGCTACGGAGACGACTCGACAGCCACGCCGGAGTCGGTGATCCCCTCTCTGGTCGCACTCCTCGACGATCCGAGCCTTGAGATGCGGCGCACCGCCGCGCTTTCGCTCGGTAAGCTCGCCTCACCCGACACCGTCCCGGCCCTGGTGCAGGCGCTGGACGATCTCGACCCGGTCGTCCGCCGGTACAGCGTATGGGCGCTTGGCAACGTGGGAGCAGCCGCGCTGGATCAAGCCGGAGATGCCTTAGTGGAGATGCTGGAAGATCCCTCCCCCGACGTGAAGACGGCAGCCGCCCTCGCGCTGGGAAAGCTCGGCGGGACTCAGAGCATGATGGAACTGTTGACGCAATACCTGCGGGACCCTGAGGTGACGACCAGGCGTGCGGCCATACAGGCCCTGGGAGGAATGGACATGGCCTCAGCCTATCCCGCACTCGTTGAAGCGCTCACGGACGACGATGCGTTGGTCCGACAGGGTGCGCTTGCCGCACTGGGCGAATTGGCCGATGTCCGCGCACTTTCCACGATCAGCGACCGGCTGCAGCACGATGTGGATCGGGGGGTCAGGAGCGAGGCGGCCTTCCGCCTGGGAAAATTCGGCGATGAGACGGTCAATTCCGCACTTCAGACCGCCTCGGTCGATGACCAAGACCCGGGGGTGCGCCGCTGGGCAGCCTGGGCCCTTGCCTCGCTTCATCCGGAACGCTGAGCGGAATCCAACAACCTGATCCCGTGCCTCCACCCTTCATCAGTCGGCCTTCAGCCTTCCACCCGGGGGAAGCCCTGGCTTCTGAAGCGAGCCGGCCAACTCCGTCACCCGATCACGGACCTTGTCTGAAATTTCCGTGAACTTCACACCCATACCGGGGAACAGGGTGTACTGATCCGCTTTGGGGCAGACCCAGGACACCACGCCCTTGGCTTCCAGCCATTCCGTCGGGCGGTTCGGCAAGGCGAACGACAGCGTGATCTTGGTACCCACGGGAAACGGGGCCGTGCTTTCGATAAAGAGCCCGCCGCCGCCGACTCCGGAGGCTCGGCCGTCGATCTTCGCCCCGTCGGGCGTCCTGTACTGGACCCTGATCAGGACCGACACCCGCCGGTGGGTCCGGGCTTCGACCGGATGCACCTTCCTGTTCAACGCCTGAATCCACTCCATGACGGTGACCCAGTGCACGGTGCCCAGCACGTCTCCGTCGGAGCCGACCAGTGTGAACGTCTCCTCCTCGCGGTCCACTTCCAACACCTTGCCCTTATGGGCCTCGGTGAGCGCGACCGACAGGAGGATGCGGTCCCCCGCACCTTTTTTCTTCGTATCCATAACTACCTAGTATACCGAAGAACCCCCGATTGCCAAGTCAAAGCGTAAAAATGAACAGGGCGGCCCAACCAGATGATTGGACCGCCCCGTTCGTGTTCCTTCATGCTCTCTTCTCGCCCGGCGCTACGCGCTCTTCATCTCCTTGTCCTGCTCGAAGATCCTGATCGGCTGACACTTGCCGTGGATGACCTCTTCGGTGACCACGACTTCCTTGATCTGTTTCTGGGAGGGCACATCGTACATGACATCCAACATGACCTCTTCCAGGATCGCCCGCAGCCCGCGCGCGCCGGTCTTCTGCAAGTAGGCCTTGCGCGCGATCGCGCCCAACGCCCCTTCGGTGAACTTCAGCTTGACCTTCTCGAAGGACATGAGCTTCTCGTACTGCTTGATGAGCGCGTTGCGCGGCTCGGTCAGGATGCGGATGAGCGCCTTTTCGTCCAATTCCTCCAGGGTCGCGACGACCGGGAGACGGCCGACGAACTCCGGGATCAGCCCGTACTTCAGGAGGTCCTCCGGTTGCGCCTGCGCCAAGAACTCGCCCAGCCGGCTCTCGTTCTTGCCCCGCACGTCCGCGCCGAACCCCATCGACTTCTTGTTCAGACGCTGCTCGACGATCGATTCCAGACCGACGAACGCGCCGCCGCAGATGAACAGGATGTTGCTCGTGTCCACCTGGATGAACTCCTGGTGGGGGTGCTTGCGGCCGCCCTGGGGCGGGACATTGGCCACCGTGCCTTCGATCAGCTTGAGCAGCGCCTGCTGGACGCCTTCGCCGGACACGTCGCGCGTGATGGAGGGGCTGTCGCTCTTGCGGCTGATCTTGTCGATCTCGTCGATGTAGACGATCCCGCGCGCGGCCCGCTCGACATCGTAGTCGGAGGCCTGGAGGAGCTTGAGGATGATGTTCTCGACGTCCTCGCCGACGTAGCCCGCCTCGGTCAACGTCGTCGCATCCGCCAGGGTAAACGGCACGTCCAGGTACCGGGCCAGCGTCTGCGCCAGCAGGGTTTTTCCCGTGCCGGTGGGCCCGATCATCAGGATGTTGCCCTTCTGAAGTTCGACCTCGTCTACTTCGTTGGCCGAGATCCGCTTGTAGTGGTTGTGGACGGCGACCGAGAGGATTTTCTTTGCCCGATCCTGCCCGATGACGTACTGGTCCAGGTGGTGCTTGATCTCGGCCGGCTTGCGGAGCTTGGCGGAGATTTCCTCCTTGGCCTCTTCCCAATCCTCCGCGATGATGTCGTTGCAGAGATTCACGCACTCGTCGCAGATGTACACGGTGGGACCCGCGATCAGTTTGCGCACCTCGTCCCGACTCTTGCCACAGAAGGAACACCGCAGGTGCCGGTCCGTCTTCTCCTGTTTCGACATGCCGCCTCCCTCGCGCGCGGTGGAGCTACTTGTCTTTGGAGCCGTCTTTTCCCTGGTCCTTGCCGCCCGATTCCTTCGCGAGATCCTTCGCGCTCTTGGGTATCCGCGTGATGACCTCGTCGATCAACCCGTATCGCTTGGCCTCCTCGCCCGACATGAAATAGTCCCGCTCCGTGTCATTGGCGATCTTCTCAAGCGGCTGGCCGGTGTGCTTGGCCATGATTTCGTTCAGTCGCTCGCGAAGCTTGAGGATCTCCCTGGCATGGATGTCGATCTCGGTCGCCTGCCCCTGGAACCCGCCCATCGGCTGGTGGATCATGATGCGGGCGTTGGGGAGGGCGAAGCGCTTCCCCTTGGTCCCGCCCGTCAACAGCAGCGCACCCATGCTGGCCGCCTGCCCCAGGCAGATGGTGTTGATCGGCGGCTTGACGTACTGCATGGTGTCGTAGATGCCGAGCCCCGCCGTCACGCTGCCCCCGGGGGAATTGATGTAGAGATTGATGTCTTTTTCCGGGTCCTCCGCCTCGAGAAACAGCAACTGGGCGATGACCAGGTTCGCAAAGATGTCGTCGATCGGCGCCCCCAAGAAAATGATGCGGTCCTTGAGCAGACGGGAATAGATGTCGTAGGCGCGTTCGCCGCGGTTGGTCTGCTCGATTACGATGGGCACTAACATAACAGCCTGTCCTTTCTCTTCCGGTCCTGGGCCCCTGACGAGAAGCGACTTGCGCTCCGGCCAC